>JBEHWK010000043.1:0-22743 GCA_040217795.1 Clostridiaceae bacterium | reverse complement strand
GCTTCGCTGCGTAGTGTAATTCCATAAAACTAACATTGTTTTTTGACAGTTAGTCAAAAGGCTTATTAAAGTTACCCTTTTTTAGGTTAGGTAAAATTGATTATTTTTTTATTTCTTATTGACATTTCTTAGCTGGACTTTTAAATTAGTGATAAGATACTATCACATGATCAAATATCAATTATCTTCCTTGCTTTTCAACTTGTCCAAAATAATATCCAGCTTTTTATCCATTTCCTTATTTCTGTCATCAAACCTTTTTAACCCTAATACTGCCTTAATTATAAATATTATTATTCCAAATAATAAAGCAATATTAATAACTGTAGCAATAATGTTTGTCAAGCTAATATCCATATATATTCTCCTCCCGGTTAAATCTCCAGCTTTTTATTTCCGTGTCATACTCTATTTTTCCTGCCCATTGATTTCTATTTATTCCAAATTATCTTTGTTTATATTTCTATTTTACCAAACTACGTCGTTCAAGGAAACCTAATCCATATATTATTATTTTCAGCTCAATTCCACTGCAGCTTTCAATTTTTCAATTGCTTGTACATATTCAGAAATTCCTGTTAAACATTTTAACCTAAAGCACAAGAAGTCCCCTACCTCAAAGTTACTTTACTCACGAAGTGAGAGCTAGGTAGTGGATGAATTGTTGCCCCCTTGAGCAATACCTACACATCTTGTATAATTGAGTAATGTAGGTCTTTGATAACTAGATATATGAGGTTGCATGGAGAAACCGTCAAATTCTGAATGCGAAAACCAAGCGATGAGTTTGTTATCCTTCCATGCGTAAAATATCTAAGGTGCAAAAGATACCGATGTTGTCGGCATCTAGGGAAGGGACTTCCCGAAGTTACGCCTGTGGAGGGTGTAGGTTACGAACTCGTGGAAACAGGAAGCCCACACTTCTTAAGTGGTGGGTAGTTCACTAATAGTGCATTTATCTCTCAAAAAATCCAACTGAGGCTGCCACATTTTACGGTTTACGCCAAAACCGTGAATCAATACAACTGCTGGCTTACCCTCATTTTCTATAAAATCATATGAAATACTACAATTATTTGAAAGTATATTCTTATTCATTTAATATCACCTTTGTTAAATAAAAAATTAAAAAGTTATATATTTACATTATATCACTGAATCAATCTAATTAATTAAAAAGTCAGGCACTCCTCCATGTCTTGGAAAGTCTGCCTGACCCTTTAAAGTTTCAAAATAATTATTTAGTTAACCTCTGTTCTTTCAGTTCCATCTTTTTTTACTTTATATAATTTCTCAGCGGCACCACTATAATATATCCAATTACCAGCTATATTTATAAAAGCTGCTTTATCCTCACTCAGCTTGGTTTTTCCTGTTCCATCTGTCTTAATCTTATATAACTTTTCACCATCATTCAAATTTGAATAATAAATCCAGTCTCCCTCTGCATTAATATAATATGCTTTATCGTCACTGAGCTTGATTTTTCCGGTGCCATCTGTTTTTACTTTGTACAATTTTTCTTCATCACGTATATTAACATAATAGATCCAGTCACCCTCCTGGTTTATATATCCGCCAGAAAATTCAAGATTGGTTTTTCCGGTGCCATCTGTTTTGATTTTGTAGATATTAACGTTGTCATCGCCATTTATATAATAAATCCACTGATCTGCAGTATTTAAATAACTTGATACACCACTATTGATTTTAGTTTTTTCAGTTCCATCTGTCTTCATTTTGTATATGGCAGCTTCAGAACCACTATTATTGTCACTTCCATAATCAGAATAATAAATCCAGTCGTCAATTACGTTCATAAACAATGAATAACTATTATTCAACCTGGTTTTCCCAGTGCCGTCTGTTTGTACTTTGTAGATTGTATTGTTATTATAGCCATCAATATAGTAAATCCAATCACCTGCTACATTTATAGAGGTTGCCCTGCCATCACTGAGTTTGGTTTTTCCTGTTCCATCTGTCTTTATTTTATAAAAACCATTTTCACGTAAAGAATAATAGATCCAGTCACCTTGCTTAGCTGCAAGTCCATCATTGGCTATGTTGCCATTGGTATTGCCTTTTGTGTTTGTTTCTATTTTAGGCTGAGCTGTATCATAATTGGTATCATCTTTATTTATTTTTTCTTCAGTGCTTGTTTTATTTACCTCCTCGGTATTTTCTGTGCCGTTGTTTGAGCTGCTGTCAGTATTGCTGTTTGTGCTGGCAGAATTGCTGTTTGTGCCGGCAGAATTGCAGCCTGCAATAATTGCTAAAACCACAACTAATGAAATCAGCAGACTGAATGCATTTTTACTTTTCATAATATTTCACCCCTTTGACCGGACAGTCCCCCACCCGCTTATTTCTATTTAGTAGTTTCCAATAAACCCCAATATAAGGTATTATAACTTAATTGTACTCCTAAAGTAACCATTATGTTTAGACTTTTTTTGGTATACGGGAAAGTTTTGAAAAAAAGGGGTATTTCCCCCCTTCAAAGCATTATATGAATTTCATTTATTTGAAGCATAATTCTAAGGCACAATGCTTCTTACATAAAACCCATTATTGACATAATGTTCACTGTATAATATTTCTACATTGGTTAAATATATTTCTTCATTTTTATCCGCCAGAAATTTTATTCCCTGAAGATTTATTATAATATCATTTTCTCTTTGTTCATCCGGAAAAATACCAAGAGCAGGCTTACCGCATCCTTTTCCCAAGACCTTAAGTCTTATTGCTTTATTTACAGATAAATCAACATATTCCTTAAGTTTTAATGCAGCTTTTTCATCAAATGAAATATTCATATTTATCATCTTCTCCTTTTTAGGGGTCTGACATACTGCTATCTATTGGCGGCACACCTGTCCCCCATTTAGTTTTAAAAAGCTCTCTTAACTAAGTATTTTACTTATATTATATCAAACTTTTTTTATAAACCCGCAAGAATAACTTTCTCAAAGCATACATTTTACCTTCCATCACAAAAGCTTATGTATTGCTTTCTGATTCCATAAATAACCTCGTGACAAAAAAAGATTCAACTCACTTAAATAAAACATCAGCTTATGATATGACTACTGATATAAAGCCGTAGTTTCAACATAATGCAGGCAGCAGTCAAGGCCTATAGGCTGAAATTGCAATCTCTGGCATAACTCCATTGGTTTATACAATGAATTTCAGCCTATAATCTTTACTTGTATTATTGTAAATAGATTATATGTATTCTTCTAATTCAAGCATTGCACTCTCTATCATTTCATAAGTTATCTCATAAGGCACATGGACAATGTCTCCTGTTTGAAGAGCTCTGTTAATCACTGTTGCCAGTTCCTCTTTTGTCACCTCAAGATCGGCAAGTTTTGTTGGTAAACCAATACTCTTACAGAACTTGTACACTTTACCAAATTCATCATATTGCTTATCACATAGCAGCAATACAAGAACACCGTAAGCAACCACTTCTCCGTGCAGGTGATTGTTTTCAATTTGCTTCAATACTGTCATGCCATAATATATGGAATGAGCAAGGCAACTGTTGTAATCATTGATAACAAGATTGGAAACAAGGCCTGTGCTGATGATTATATCCAGAACAACCTGCTCCAGTTCATAGCTGGCAATGTTTGCTTCGCAGTCCTCCAAAGCCTTTTTCCCATACATAAGCAATGGTTCAGTACATATTCTGCTGATTTGGACTCCCAGTGCATTAAAATGTTCAAGCTCATCATTACGGGAAGAAAAAGTACATTCATACTGTTTGCTCAAAGCATCGCCAATTCCTGCCCATAAGAAGACTCTTGGCGCTTCTGCAATTATCTCAGTGCAGATGAAAGTGTGGTCGGCAGGTTTATCCGTGAAATATAGCTCTCTGAAGACACCTTTGTTGTCATAAATTACACACACTGAAGTGCAGGGTGCACAGTTAGACCCAATGGTAGGGAAAGTGAATATTGGTTTCTTCAATTGATGGGCAAGTACCTTGCAGGTATCCACTGCTCGTCCACCCCCAACTGCAAATATCATGTCAGCTTTATTCACTGACAAATTATCTTTTAGCATTTCCACATTCTCGAAGGAAGAATCTCCTCCATACCAGACAAAATCCAGAATTTCCAGCGAACTGCCTTCAACTGCAGTTTTAAGCTTTTCCCCTGCTTTTTCCAAAGCAGTTTTGCCGCCGATAACTATGGCTGTTTTGCCGTAATTGGGGCAAACCTCCTTAATCTTATCATAAACATCTGTTCCTATGCTGTAACTTGGTAAAAATACGCTGTAACTACTCATTTTATCATCCCTCGAATCTCAAGTAAAATATTTCCTTTAACATTCTATTGCTAAATCTTGTGTTTGTCAAGAATTTGAACCAATGTAAATTAACTACTATTAAAAAGGCAGGGAGCACCCCATAAACGAATGCGTACCTGCCCTCTTAAACTTCAATATTATTCTATAAAGCCTTTAAGAATTAAAACAAAAGAGACAAGTTTTTGTAACTTGTCCCTTCAAAATGCTTTTGCATTGATATATTCTTTTATTCAGGTAGAATTGTAAACCTTAGTATAAATAGTAATGCAAGTACGTATACTATTGGATTTACATCTTTATGTCTTCCTGTAGCTATTTTTACTATCGGATAACATATTATTCCGGCTGCTATTCCGTTAGCTATGCTGTAACTGAATGGCATGATAGCTATTGTAAAGAATGCAGGCATTGCTTCTGTAAAGTCATCAAAATTTATCTTTGTAACGGCTCCCATCATAAGAACTCCTACAATTATAAGAGCTGGTGCTGTTGCTTCTGCTGGAACCACTCCAACAAGCCCCCCGAAGAATAATGCAAGTATAAATAAAACTCCTGTTGTAAAAGATGTAAGACCAGTTCTTCCACCTTCAGATATTCCAGATGTAGATTCTACATAAGTCACTACAGTACTTGTCCCTAAAATTGAACCTGCTGTAGTAGCTAAAGCATCTGATAAAAGAGCTTTATTCATATTTTTAACTCTTCCGTTCTTATCAAGCATTTTTGCCTTTTGTGCTGTTCCAACCAAAGTTCCTATGGTATCAAATAAGTCCACGAGGCTGAATGTTATAACAACCATAACCAGACTTGAGATAGCCCCTACTATTCCGGCTTTTCCCAGACCTAAAAGACCTTTAAAATCAAAAGCAAGGAAAGTTGGTGCCAGTGACGGCGGCGCACTTATAATTTTTATTCCTTCAAGATGTGTGATTCCAAAAGGAATCCCAATAATAGTTGTAAATATTATTCCTAAAAGTATAGATCCTTTAATTCCTCTGGACATTAAAACTCCAGTAACAATTATACCTATAAGAGTTACTATTGCATGCGGATCTGAAAATTTTCCAAAACCAACTAAAGTCGCAGGATTTGCTGTTATTATGCTGCCGCTTTTAAGTCCTATAAGAGCTATAAAAAGTCCTATACCACCTGATATTGCTAATTTTAAATTATGTGGCAGTGCATCTACAATTTTTTCTCTGATTGAAGTCAATGTGATTACTATGAAAAGAATTCCAGATATAAACACTGCTGCCAGTGCCTGCTGCCAGGTATACCCTAATGTTAAACATACACTATATGTAAAGAAAGCATTAAGCCCCATTCCCGGTGCCTGTGCAAATGGTAGGTTAGCATAAAGTGCCATCACAAAGGTACCAACTGCTGCGGCTATACAAGTAGCACCAAATACTGAAGCTACCACCGGATCATTTATTGCTGATATTCCGGCTTTAACTGCTGCATCTCCAACAAGCCCTTGTGCATTCATCCCTGCCTGCATAAGTATGCCTGGATTTACAAAAATAATATACGCCATTGTAATAAATGTAGTTATTCCGGCGATTATTTCTGTTTTTACATTAGTTTTGTTTTCAGATAATCTGAAAAACGAGTCTAGAAATGATTTTTGTTCTTCTACAGGTTTAGCTTTTTCCATTTGTTTTTCCCTCCAACAAAAAAAGCTCCTGATTCGAATCATGAGCAAATCCGAATTAGAAACTCTAATTAAAATAATATTTTTACGGATTCACCCATAGTCAGAGATTTACGGTGCTCTGGTAGAAACTCTTGAACCATATTATCAAGATTATACGGACGAAATATATAAATTACATTAAATATGTTAACATTTAGGATTTCATAAGTCAATAGTAAGGTGCTGACTTCCAGTTTCCCCCTGACACTCCAGGAATATCAAACCCTCTTCAGGACCATTTAACCGCAAAACTTGAGACATGCCACAGCTTTGCTTCAAATGTCATAAAAGCTGTAACATGCCCTATTTATTAATTATTTTTCTTCAGTTTTCTTTTCTTCCTGTTTCATTTGTATCTTTTCCATAAGATCAGGAACTTTTTCTAGAAGATTTTCCAGTCCGAATTTATCTTTTATCGGAAGCAGTGTGACTTCATTGTTTTTTACCACAAGTACAGCAGTGGGGGTAATCTTTCCCCCTGAGGTTACACCTGAACCTGAGCCTGAGCCTGTACCTGATCCGCTTCTGGAATTATTTCCTCCACCCCCGCCGGCTCCTGTTGCACATCCAAAAGTAATTGAAACTATTGGAATAAGGGTAGTTTCTCCTACAATAATAGGTTGTCCAACTACAGTTTCTGATTTTAAGAAATTCTCCAGCTTTTGAAATAATGTTTCAAGATTCTCCTTCACTACATTTTCAACTTCCATAGTTTTTTCCTCCTCACATTCTTTTTATTTTATGTTTCAGTATCAGTGCGTTTTTGAAATAGAACTTTCCTTACTTCTGTCCTGAAAATATATTTTAAAAATATGCAAACTAATGTAATAGGCATTATTCTTCCTGAAGCGTTTATTTCCACCTCTGTCATTTCTGAATCAAATACCGGAGATAACCTTATATGTGCCCAAGGTGCAAAGTCATTGATAAATCCGATAATGAAACTGACCAAAGCTGTATCAGCAGGGTCATCCAGGCCATAGCATCCCACTGCTGTAACCTCTCTAGGTTTTAGGATATTAAAAATCTCTATCAAAAATGACAGGATTTCATTGAAAAATTCCATGCCATACATTTTGAATTTTGATTTCCCTGCCTTTTTTTCAGGCTTTTTCCCGGCTCTTTTCCTTATCGGTCCACTCATTATTGTTCTTCTGAATATAGCAATTTTCATTGAAGGTTTCATATCCTCCCAAAAAAGCTCAACATGGAACATTGTCCAGTTGAAGTGTAAATGGGCACTCAGTTTTTCTTTTAATAATGCTGAAACTGTATAATTAAAAGGGATGAGCAGTATTAAAAGCAGCATCATCAATAGTGCAATTAATAAGAAGAGAAATATTTTAAATAACATGTCCAATATGCTGACAATAATCATCATAATATACCGACCTGCTTTCAGTGTTTTGATACATATTCCTTAATTTAATTATACTCCCTTCAGCATTTCTCCGGGAGAATATTATTCAAAAAAATAGGAAATTTTGCCTGATTATAAACTATGCAGAGGCAATCCTGCTTGTAGCTTTAAGCGGATATTCTCTCAAAAGAAATTGAGCGGTCAAATTTGTTGTTTTGATTATCTCAACCCATCGATAGTTAAAATCAAAGGCTGTGTTTTAAAAAAACTATATATTGTTGAGTAAATTTAAGACAACCCTTTCGTGTTGTCTTAGTTTTTTAATATACAATATTACCAAGTTATGAAACTATTGAAATACTAATTCAACATCAGGATTATAAAGCTGGTTAGTTTTTGTAATTTCCTCCACATTAGGTATAAAAAAAAGCAATTTAAAGTTAAAGTTTTTTTATATTTTAAAACAAGCCTCTAAACACCTGTATAAGCCTAAAACGCTTGTATATGAGTATTTACAAATAAATATACGCGCCTTATTATCAAATTATTCAATCATTTACTTATTATACCAATAAATAAATGGAAAGTCTAATAATAGAGGTGTATAAAATGAAGAAAAAACTATCTCTTTTACTTGCTTTAGCTCTTGCTTTCTCAATACCTATTGCGGCTACTGCAACAACAACACCTGAAATTGAGTGGAGCAAAAGTTTCGGAGGAAGCGGGTATGATTCTGTGATTAGCAGCCAGCAAACAACTGATGGAGGATATATTATGGCTGTTCAATCTGATTCAAACGATGGTGATGTGACTGGAAACCATGGTGGTTATGATTACTGGATTGTAAAATTAACTAAAAGTGGCGCAATATCCTGGAGTAAATGCCTTGGCGGAAGTGGCTCTGATG
Source organism: Clostridiaceae bacterium (assembly GCA_040217795.1). Lineage (GTDB taxonomy): Bacteria > Bacillota > Clostridia > Clostridiales > Clostridiaceae > Clostridium_T. Next base: position 14,454 of record JBEHWK010000043.1, on the reverse strand, counting down.
ATGTGTATGGTATACAGCAGACTAGTGATGGAGGATATATCGCAGCAGGTGCATCTGGTTCTAAGGATGGTGATGTGGCTGGAAACCATGGTGGTTATGATGCATGGATTGTCAAGTTAACCAGCAATGGAGAAATATCATGGAGCAAATGTCTTGGCGGAAGCAATGCTGACTGTGCATATAGTATTCAACAGACAAATGATGGAGGATATATCGTAGCAGGTGTTTCTAATTCAAATGATGGTGATGTTTCTGGTAATCATGGTTACAATGATTACTGGGTTGTAAAACTTAACAGCAATGGAGAAATATCCTGGAGCAAGTGCCTTGGCGGAAGTGGTTTTGACGGCACAAGGATCATCCAGCAAACCAGGGATGGGGGGTATTGTGCAGCATGTTATTCAGATTCCACTGATGGAGATATAACAAAAAACCATGGTATCGTCGATTATTGGGTCGCAAAATTTGATAACAATGTAATTTATAAAACCTCTCGTTTATCGGGAGGTTTTTATCTATACAAAATTTGGGGCTCTGTAAATAATTTTGTGCAAACTAATATATAAAGAAACTCTTTCCCAGCAGTAAGTAGTTGATACTATACACTCATTCTGAATCAGTCACCTTTTTTTCAGAGGGACAAGTTGTCCCTCCCGAACTTTGTCATTTAATAAACACTTAGGATTATACAAGTATTCTTACCAATTTATTTCCAACCCTACTCCAACTTCTTTCACAGGCAAGGTTTTGTGTATTTCTGCTCTGACTTGAAATGAGGTGCAATGGCAGGGATATAGTTCTTTTATGTTGTTTTGTTTCAGATATTCAATAGTTTTATTAACCTGTTCAGTTACTTCAAATAAATGAAGGCCTCCTATAATCCCTGATACTCTGTTATCCTTACATACTTTTTTTGCATATTCAATAATATTGCATATGCCGCTGTGAGAACATGCTGTAATAATATATAAACCTTTTTCACTTTTATATACAAGTGCTGTATCATCCATTACATAATCGTCTACTGAAGTTTCCTCAATATTTTTTTTACCAATAGGCTTTCTCTGCTCAAAACCATTTATCTGGGGTATCTCCCCTAAAAAAGTTATATGTTTGCTGACTTTAACAGGGTCTTTTGAAAGAATCAGATTACACTTTTCTTTCAGTTCTTCTTCCAAAACAGGAGATCCGATTTCCATGTTGTCCATTACTTTTTCTTTAAATGCATCCGGATGAGCCATAATGGAAATGTTGCTTTTATGGATTTGTTCAAAATAGTATTTTAAGCCTCTTGTGTGGTCATTGTGACCATGTGAAATAACAATTGCGCTTATATTTTTTAAGTCAACACCTAATGCATCTGAGTTTCTCAGAAACAAATCTGAATACCCTACGTCCAGCAGCAGACTGATGTCCTCATCTTCAATATAATATGAAACAGCGGGTTCACCATAATAATATTGATCAATATATGTATTATTATCTACCAGAACTTTTAATTTCAATCTTTTTCCCCTTTCCATAATGTGTTATATAATCTCCACTTATTAGGTTCAGGCACGCTGCCATATTTTATGGAGCGTGCCTGACCTCTAGCTTCTTTCAATTTTCACCTTGCTGCCGCCCATTCCTGCTTCAGCAGGAGTAATCATAAGTTTTACAGGCACTCTGTTTTTTATTGATTCAACATGACTTATTATACCTATCGATAACTTTTCATGATGGATTTTTTCCAGGGAATCCATGACAACCTCCAGTAAAGTATCATCCAGGGTTCCAAATCCCTCATCCAGGAAGAACAACTCTAAAGGTGCTGTTCCTTTTAATTGTATCTGAGCTGATAATGCCAGCGCCAAAGCCAATGAAGCCAGAAAGGTTTCCCCTCCGGATAAGGTGGTTGCGTCTCTTTGTGCCCCTCCATTTTTGTAATCCCTGATGAGGAATTTGCCATTTTCATCAACTTCAAGGCCATAATTTCCTCCGGTGATTTCTTTCAACTTCCTGCATGCTTCAACAGATACATATTTCAACTGGTTTGCTGCCACAAACTCTACAAATCTTTTGCCTTTAAAAAGCTTCTCCAAATCATCTAGAAGACTTAATTTATAATCAAGCTCTTCTTTCTTCTTTAAAAGTTTCTTTTTCTCTTCCAGCTTATCCTTTATGGATTTTACTGCTGCCTCAAGTTTTATCTTGTTCTCTTCCAATTCCTTAAGGATTTTTGTCTTTTCATCCTTAGCATTTTGTATTTCAAGCCATTCCTCTTCTGCAAGGTTTCTGCCTCCAATCTTCTTTTTAAGATTTTCTATGGTTCCTGCTAACCTGGCAAGTGAATCTTTGTATTCCTGTATTTTAGATTTAAGTTCGTCAATTTCTGATTTAGGTATATAATTTTCCTGTGCTTCATTTATGTCTTTAATACCTTCTTCAGCTAAAGCCTTATCAAGCTTTTCTCTATCACTTATGCCTCTTTCCTTCAGGTTAAGCAGTTTATCTCTTGTTGAAACTATATTTGCATTGCAATCATTGAACTGTTTTTCTATTTCATTTTTAGTTTTTTCTGCTGCCGCATATTCTTCTTCTATCTTTACAATAACCGCAGATATTTGAGCTTTAAGATTTTCCAGATCCTCGGCATCTCCTGCTTTGGTTCTTATGCTTTGTTCTTTTTCTTCAATGTTCTTATTCTTTTCAATTAATGAGGTTTTCTTCCCATTCAGTTCTTCCCTGAAAGATGCAGATTCATTATTTAACTTTTCCTTTAGTTCCTGGGCTGTCTTTAACTGATCCCTTAATTGCTTTATTTCTTTTTCCAGAGCAGTTTTCTGTTTTTCCATTTCAATAATCTCCTGGTTTCTGCTCTTAAAATCTTCAACACCTAATTCAGCCTTAAGTTCTGATAATTTTTTATTTAACTTTTCACACTCCTCAGACACTGCATTTTTATCATTCTGGAGTTTTTCCAATCGTTCTTTATTTTCACTTATAATGGTGACTGCTTTACTATATTCAATATCCAGGCGGCTTTTTGACTCAGTCAGATTCTTAATTTTATCTTCAATTTCAGTTTTATCATTATTATATTTTGAAACTTCAGCTTTTAAGTTGTCAAATTCCTCTTGCAGAGCCTCTGCTGAAAATTCTTTATAATCTTCACCCAAGCCATCAAGATACTCCTGATATTCTTTTATATTCTTTTCATACATTTGAATATTGGTTTGTGCGGTTATAATCTCTTTTGACAGTGTATTATAGATATCATTCATATTAGTTAAATCCAGTCTTAATTCTTCCAAATTACCTGAATTAATAATTTCAAAATTTTCTAAATGGTGTTCCATTGATCCGCAGACCGGGCAGATTTCGCCGTCTCTTAATGCTTCTCTTAAAGTATGCGCCAAATTTTCAGTTTCAAGTTTCTTTAATTTATCATTTAATTCATTGATCTCTTTCTCCAGGGAAGCCTTTTCAATTTCTTTGTCACCTGACTCTTTTCTTAGAGTTTCAATGATTCCAATTTCCTTTTGCAAAGACTCATTATAAAGCTTATGCTTATCCCATTTTTCTTTTGTTACAGATAATTTCAACTGAAGATTGATTAGAGTATCATGATCTCCCGGACATGTTTCTATAAGTTTTGTCAACGCTCCCTTACTGCTATTTATCTGTTTTTCATTTTCGTGAAGATCCTTCGTCAGAGTTTCACTTTTCACTGCTGTTGCCTGAATATTTGATGATATAGTCTCAATATCCTTTGACAGCGTATTTTTTTGCTTTACCTGACTTTCATAAGTATTGAGTATCAAAATAGCATCCTGAACCTTTTTCTTATGCACTTCAGGAATTTTCAAAGTTTCCGCTTTTTCTTCCCTGACGTTGATACTATTGTTCATAGCATTTATAGCTTCCTGATTTTTTTCTGTTTTTGCGGCTGTGACTAACAGATTTTCTTCCAGCTTAAGAATACTTATTTCTAATTCCCTTTTTACTTTCATTAAACCATTCAGTATATTTTTCTCTTCAATTGCATCCTGAACTCTCTGTCCTCTGATCTTTAAGTCAGGCAATTCATTATTCTTTTTATTGCTGGCTGATTCTAAAACAGCCTCCGCTTTCTCTTTTTTTACTTTTATAATCTCTGCAGCAGCTGTCAGATCAGAAAGTTCTTTATTTGCATCTTTGTATTGTTTTAATGTCGTGTTATAGCTCTCAATATATGGAGTAACCTTTAATATACTTTCCCCCAGAATAACTTTTCGTTCGCTTTCAGTTATTTCTTTTTCTCTCTTTCTAAGTTCCAATTCCTTATTTGTCTGTTCCTTCAATTCATTCTGGAAGTCCCACAATTCTTTTCCTTTAGAGAAATTCTCTTCAGCATCCTTCAATTCCAGCTGGCACTTGCTGTATTTTTCCTTTGTTTCTGATAATTCTGTTGTTTTCTCCGCAAGAGTCTCATCACTGAATTCCTCATAAACTTTTAACTGGCCATCCAAATTATTGGCAACATCTCTCTCATCTTTAATCTTACGGCTCAACTTCATAGATAGGTCATCTCCATATTTCTGGAGGTTGAACAATCTCTCAAGCATATTTCTTCTTTCTTTTCCTTCCAGCTTTAAAAATTCACTGAACTTTCCCTGAGGCAAAACTACGGTTCTGGTGAAATCCTCCAGTTTCAATCCGATTATCTCTTCACATTTTTCAGTTACGGTTTTAGCACCCTCTTCCAATACCGTCTCATTATCCTCTGAAACAATTACTATTTTAGCTGATTTGCTTCTTACACTGTCTGTTTTCTTGTCCCTTCTGAATTCTCTGTCTACCCTGTATCTTTTTATTTCTTTTTCTGATATTTGAAATTCATAGCTTACATTTAAAGCATCACAGTTAGTGTTCATGAAATTTGTGCTTTTTCTTGCAACTTCTCCGTATAAGGCTAGAGTGATGCCATCCAGTATAGTAGATTTACCGCTTCCGGTAGGACCAAAAATACCGAATAATCCTTTGTCAGTCAGTTTTTCAAAATTAATTTCCTGGCTGTCTGTAAAACTGTTCAACCCCTTTATTTTAAGATTAATTGGTTTCATTGGCTTCTTCCTCCTCCTGTATAATGGATAACAATAAATCTACAACCTCCTGCTGAGGTTCAACCTTTCTTTCTTTTAAATAAAACTCCTTAAAAATATCCTTAAAGGATCTTTGTGAAAAGCTGCTTATATCTATATCATCACTATCTTCTCCTGCTATCTTGGGTACAATTTCAAGAATATCTTTCTTTGTATTTTTCATGAGCTTAATTTCATCTTCTCTTATATATCTGTCGGTTGCGATCTCCAGGTAAACCCAGCAGTCCTTTTCTTTGTTTTCTTCACATTTTTCAATAGCTTCTTCAATACTTCCGCATTTCCAGATTTCTATGGGCTTATATACTTTAAATTCCACTTCCTGAACATTTGCCTCTTCACCTGCTTTTAAATCAGCAATAAAACACTTTTTCTTGAAATTTATTTCTTTCTTGTTGTAATGTATGGGTGACCCGGCGTATCTTGCCCTTTTATCTGTGCCTGGCACTGCCTGGGGCTTATGAACATGTCCTAATGCGATATACTGGGCTTTCTCAGGAAAACAGCTTCCATCCACTATAAAGCTTCCTCCCAGCTGGATGCTTCTTTCAGATCCTGATTCTTCACTTCCCATGGCAAACAAGTGTGAAGTTGCAATATTTATAGTATCATCTCTGAACTTTTCGCTTAAATTATCAAATAAGATTTTTATTCTGTCGCCATAGGATTTTAATCTTTCTCCCTCTTCCTCTATTGCTCCATATAAAACTTCATTCAATCTTTTTTCACTTGGATATGGAACAGTAAGAATTACAGCCTTCTCTCCATTTATTTCAAGTTCAATGTATCCTTCTCCTGCTTCAATGATCTTATGCCTGCCATACTCACCATCAGCAACAACAGCTTTTGGCGTACCAACCATTATAATTCCATGATCCCTGGCTAAAGGGCCAGCTGCCACCAGTCTCTCCGGATTATCGTGATTCCCCGCTATAACCAAAGTTATCCTTTCTCCGTCAGAAGATAGTTTCTTTAAAGTATCATAAAACATCTTTTCAGCTCTGGCTGGCGGATTAGGACTGTCATAAACATCCCCCGCAATAATAATTAAATCCACATTATTGCTTTCAACTATTTCTATAAAGCCATCAAGAAAAGCTTCCTGCTCATCCATACGGCTGAACCCCTCTAAATTTTTGCCTAAATGCCAGTCAGAAGTGTGCAGAATTCTCATTTGCTCTTCCCCTCCAAATTCTAGTTAGTGTAAAGTTTACCACTTAATCATATATTTATTTTATCACAAGGATTTAAGTTGAACTATAGGGTTCCTTTACTGAAACTTAATTTGTACTTGCAGTTGAAGCCCTGCGGTAACTAATCAGGGTCAGGTACGCCTCCATATTTCAGGAGGGGCGCCTGACCCTAATTCATTGTGATTATTTGCTTTCATATATCTTCAGTTTCTTTAGTAACTCCTTGTAGCTGCCTCTCACAATACCTTCAGCAAAGCTCACCTTATCTTCTAAATCTTCTATTGCCTGTTCAGCCATATCAATAAGGTTTTGGAAGTCAGCATAATCCAATTTAATATTTACTTCTTTATTCACAACAAAGACCTCCTTTTTATTAATATTACTCCAGATTACAGCAAAACAAAATTCAATAAATTTATGTTTTTTGCTGATACACTCTATAATATTTTAAACATTATCTCCTAATTTAATTATACTCCTCTGAATTTTTATCTGCGAGAATATTATTTAAAAAAATTGGGTCAGGCACACTTCCGTTTTTTAGGAAGCATGCCTGATTCTACCTTAACTTAAAAGTTTTTGGAGCCACTCTGTAAGTTACAATAAGGGCTACAGCCATATAAACCACTGTTACTGCCAAAACACCAAAAGTAAAATAATATGATGTGTTTCTTATTTGCAGGCAGCCGTAGCTGATTAAGTATATAACTCCGTTTGCCACCTTATATAGAGGGCTTTGTATTGTGAGGGACGGAGTATAAGGTTGAATAACATAATACATAAACAGATGATGTATTGAAAAGAAGCATGATAAGCATATAATGCATAAAAAAGTTGGAATCAGGCCAATCAATTCATTTCCATAGCCGCAAGCCAGTACCAGTGCCATTATAGCCAGACACAGGGCAAAAGCAGGAATTGAATTAAGTAATACAACTCTTTTCAATCTTGAAGTAAAGTTTGATATGATAACTCTTGCTTCCCGATAATATCTGTACCTGAGAAGTCCCGCATCACAATTATAGAACATGGCTTTGCAGGTTCTTTCTCCCGTAGCCATTATATACATGATGAACACTAAAGCCGGAGTACTGTGTTTAATGGCATTGACCAGTTCCGGTTTCACTTCAGGAAAGAAAAAAAGAGCAATAATTCCCGCCACTGACAAGGTTCCTATAATGGCAACCCTGAATTTAATTGGTGATACAAGTATTTTTCTGTGTCTTAAGAAAAATATGGCGTTAAGATACTCATAACCTTGTTTTTGGCTCAATCTATCACTATGAAGCTCTTCACTGGTCATTTTCTTTTCATCAAGCTTTACATCAGCAGATCGAACATCTGTCATAAAGACTTCTTCATTAATAACATTTTCCCTGGTTAAAAGGGTTTTGGCTATAAAATTATATCCTCTGTATCTCCATAAGCACCAAAAAGCTGCTGCACCTGATAAAATTACTGCCATTGCTCCAACAAAATTAAAAAGTATAACCTGAAGATTTAAAACATGTCCAAATATCGGAGGAATATAGGCAGCTGCCAGCAATGAAATTATCAGTGTTGTCATCATTAACGGATTCATGGACAGTATTTTATCAAACTTAACATAAAGAATTAACTTTGCCAACTCTCCAATAAATCTGAAGGCTGCCAGCTCCAATAAAAGAACCAGAACCTTAAGGGGAGATATGCCGATAAAAAGCCCTATAATGATTAATGGAAGTAAAAAGCCCAGAAACTCTGTAATTTTTGAATATATTACCTGTCCAATATAATAACTTTTTGCATCCATCTTCATAAGCATCACCATGTCATATGCCGCCTTATCATATGTAAATATTTCAGACTTCATCAATGATCCTAAAACAAAACTCAAAATAAAAAACATATGTAAAAATGGCATCAGCAGCACGCTTCTGTCGTGATAAATGAAAAAAGCCGGAATAATAACCATTATTCCCAAATACAATGCCTTTCTGAAAAAGCCTCCAAAAATCTTAAATATTTCACTTATCACCGCCAGCTCAGACTTAATAGTTGTTTGTTTGTAAATGCTGTCCGGTATTTTCTTTCCAACCACAGGAATTCTTTTTAGAAAATAAATCATGGCGTTGGCAGATTGTGCGAAAGTTACCTTATATCCATTCATTATAGATCTAATCATTGGTTCCCTCCTTTAATATCTCCACAACCTTTTCCTCGAATTCACCGCTTTTCAGCACTTCATTATTTAGACTTTCCAGCTGTCCGTTATTAAGTACTACAATCTCATCGCACAAATCTGCAGCCAATTGAAGTATATGAGTTGAAAAAATAATTATGTGCTGACTTTTAATATGCTTAAGCAGATTCTTGATTTCTAAGGCCACCACCACATCAAAGGAGGTAAGTGGTTCATCAAGAAGTATTACCGGTGGTCTGGTTATAAGGAAACATAACATCTGAAGCTTGTTTTTCATACCGTGAGAATACCCTTTTATAAGCCTGTACCAGTCTTCATCCTTAATTTTTATTATTTCAAAATATTCTTCTATGGTGAGGAGATCTTCAATTTTATCTTTATTAATATCAATAAAGAATTTTAAAAACTCATACCCTGTGAGAAAATCCGGAAGAACCGGCTCTGAAAATACATATCCGACCTTGGAGTATATATCCTCGGTTTCAAGTTTTTCTTCTTCCCATAGCTTGATTTTTCCCCCGTCAAACTTGGTATCACCACTTATGCAATTGAATAATGTTGTTTTTCCTGCACCATTTCTTCCTAATAATCCATATATTTTACCCTTTTCAAAGGTAAAGGACGCCTTTTTCAAAACTTCTTTGCTGTCATAGTTTTTTTCAATTTCTTCTAAAATGAGCCTCATGTTTAGTCTGCCTCCTTTAATGTTTAAAGTATCTTGAATAATATTATATATTATGTTTTCCAGGTGATGCAACAATATACAAATGTTCAAACCTTATACAATTGTATAGAATATTACTTATAAATGTAAAATATGTAGATAAAATGTCATAAATATGATATAAAAATAATAATGGATCTGCAGGTTCAGAAAGATGCAAATCCAACCCTGTTATGGCGGTTCACTTACAATATACGAATGGAGAATATTCATTATGAATTTGTTTTTCAGAATTTCAAATAATTTAACTGCAATCTTTGTGTCCATTATTTTTCTAATAAACATATTAAGTAGGCTTGACCTTAAGGAAAGAAAAAACAAAATATTTACCATTATGTTTATTTTAAATACTTCTATATTGAGCGTTGAAACATTAACCTGCATTATTAATAAACAACCTTATATGTGGTTAATACCGGTTGCTTCCATCCTGCATTTGATTTTATTTTCATCAGGGCCTATAGTTGTATATTTATGGTGTATATTCGTTAATTTATGGATATATGATGATGAGAACCTCATGATAAAAAATCACAATATTCTTTTACTTCCTGCTATTGCAAATATTTTGCTTGTATTAACAAGTCCATTTACAAAAGCAGTCTTTAATATCACGGAAAGCAATGTTTATGAACGGAGTTTCTTATTTTTCATGCCGGTAGCAACAGCATATTTTTACCTTGCCTTCAGCTATATATTTATATATATAAACAAAAAAAGGCTGACTAAAATAGAATTCTTGCCCTTCATGTTATTTGGAGTTTTTCCGGCTATAGGAGGATTGGTTCAATCACTGGTTTATGGGATTTTATTAATATGGAGTTCAATTGCCTTTTCAATGATAATGTTATACAGTTATTTGCAGCAGCAGATGCTTCAGAAAGATTATCTTACCGGAGCATGGTCGCGTGAAAAACTACACTCCCATCTCCATAGAAGAATTAGGCAGAATAATAAATCCATAGGTTTTTCAATTGTATTTATTGATCTGGATAACTTTAAGGCAATAAATGATAAGTTGGGGCATAATGAGGGGGATAAACTCCTGAAAGACCTGGTGCAGATTATTAATAAAATATTGCGTAAGGGTGATTCCATCACACGTTACGGAGGAGATGAGTTCATCCTGTTCCTTAACGTAGAAAGCAGAAGCCATGTTGAAACAATAATGGAAAGAATTTCAGATTCTATTGAAAACTATAACAACACCCTGAATCATTCCTGTAAACTGGAATTCAGCTATGGTTATGACTTATATGATTTTCACAGCAACATGACCGTAGATGAATATATTCAATATGTTGATGAGTTAATGTACAAGGTAAAACGGAGCAGAAAAAATTTATTGGAATAATCTTCAAAAGCACCCCAGGGGTCGTTCCAGTATATGGAACGACCCCTGGGGTATTTTGCATCCTCTGTTTTTACTGCTGTTTAAACTCAGTCCATATTTTATCATATAATTGGGTTGTATCTCCAAGATCTTTCAAGTGTTCTCCGTTTTTCACAAGGTCACTTGTTGGATATACTATTGTGTTGTCTGTTACGCTCTTATCCATAAGCTTTCTTGCTGCAGCATTTGGATTTGTATAAGGGAATTCATCAGAAATCATCTTGCTTACATCATCCCTTAAAAGGAAATTAATGAACATTTCAGCTTCTTTTTTGTGCTCTCCACCTTTTGGAAGAATAAAGTTATCCTGCCACAGGTATACCCCTTCTTTTGGATAAACTGCCTCAATGCTTGGATTATCTTTTTTAGCCAACGCAACTTCCGCATTCCACACATAACCTACTGTTGCTTCACCGCTGATTAAAAGCTTTTTAGGACTTGCACTGTCAAAAGCTTTTATATTAGGTTTCAGTTTTATCAATTCCTTCTTAGCTTGTTCAAGTTTTGCAGGGTCTGTTTCATTCAGAGAATATCCAAGTTTCTTAAGTGCCAGTCCGATTATGGCTCTTTCATCATCTAAAACTACCAGAGAGTTTTTCAATGAAGGGTCCCATAAATCTGCAACTGAAGTGATTTTTTTTGTTACCTTATCTTTATTTACTGCTATTATTGCGCTTCCAACCATGTATGCAACTGAATACTTGTTTTCAGGATCATAGGAAGCTTTTTTATATTCATCCCCTATATTTTTGAAGTTTGGAACATTGTTCAGATCAAACTCCTGCAGAAGATTCTGCTTAATCATAACGTCAACCATATAGTCACTGGCTACAGCTATGTCATAGCCTGAATTACCTGCGCTGATTTTTGCAAGCATCTGTTCGTTTGAGTCATAAGTCTCATAATTAACCTTGATTCCGGTTTCCGCCTGGAACTTGTCAATAACACTCTGCGGAAGGTATTCTGACCAGTTATAAACGTTAATTTCCTTTGCAAGCTCTTCTTTTTTACCACAGCCTGCCAGTGGTACTGAAATAGTGAATAATAATGCCAATACAATACTAAGTTTTTTAAACATAAGTATCCCCCTTTGTTTATTTAAATTCCTTAGCTTTGAACTTTTCTCCAAGTAAAGCCAAAGTTAAGGTAACCATAAGCATAATAGTAGATAGTGCATTTATTTCCGGGCTGACCCCTGTTTTAACCATTGAAAATATCTTGATCGGGAGAGTTGCACTTTCCGGTCCGTAAACAAAAAAGCTTACTATGACATCATCCATGGACAATGTAAGTGACAACAGTATACCTGCAATAATTCCAGGCATAATAATGGGCAATGTTATATATCTGAAAGTTTGAAATTTTGTAGCCCCCAGATCCATTGCCGCTTCCTCCAAAGAAGCATCAAAGTCTGCAATTCTGGATCTTACTACAATAAACACATAAGGCATGCAGAAAGTTACATGGGCAATTATTAATGTAGGAATGCCGAGGCTCACCTTAACTACACTGAAAAATGCCAGCAGAGCTATTCCCAGCACTATTTCAGGAATTACTACCGGAATGTACAGTAATCCATCCAATACGCTTTTTCCTTTAAACTTAAATTTATACATGCCAACTGCTGTAAGGGTTCCAAGTATTGTAGATATTAATGTGCTGGAAAATGCCACTATCAATGTGTTTTTTAAAGCATTCAATATCTGCTTGTCCATTAAAAGTTTTGAATACCAGTTAAATGTAAAACCTGTCCATACTGCATTTACTTTTGAAGTATTGAATGAAAATACAATAAGTATAAGAATAGGCAAATATAAAAATGTATATATGCAGCATACATAAAATATAGTAGTCAATGTATTTTTCTTCATTTAAAAAACCTCCATACTGCCTTTCTTTCCTGTTAATTTATTCAATCCCCCTATTAATATAAATGTAAGAAGGATCAGAATTACAGAAAGGGCAGCACCAAGGGGCCAGTTTCTGGCTGTGAGAAACTGATTCTGAATCAGGTTTCCGATAAGCATCTTCTTGCTTCCACCCATAAGATCCGAGATAAAAAAGTAACCCAGTGAAGGAATAAAAACAAGAATAGATCCTGCAGTAATTCCCGGCATAGTCAAAGGTACTGTTATGTTCCAGAATCTATCCCAGGGCTTGGCTCCAAGGTCTGAAGCAGCTTCAAGGTAACTTTTGTCAAGCTTATCTATGGCTGTGCATAAGGGCAGCACCATAAATGGAAAAAGTGTATATACCATACCGATAAATATAGCTCCGTAATTATACAACATTTGTATTGGCTGGGATATGATTTTCAGGCTCATGAGTATATTATTGAATATCCCTCCGACACCAAGGAGTAAAATCCATGCATAAGTTCTTATAAGTGAATTAGTCCAGAATGGTATTATAATAAGAATCATTAAAATACCCCTGTACTTTTTGTCCACCCTTGCAATAGAATATGCAAAGGGATAACCCAGAACAAGACAAAATAATGTTGTAAAAAAGGACATTATAATGGAATCCCAAAATACACCCAAATATAACGGATCAAAAAGTGCTGTAAAATTGTTTATAGTGAATTTATGTATTATCTGCCCATATGTACCTCTGGTAAAAAATGATATCAAAACAATATAAATCATCGGTATTGCAAGGAATACTGCCATCCATGCGAAAGAAGGCATAATGGTTGTAAAAATACCAGATATTTCTTTATATTTCTTCTTCATAGCTATGCCTCCTGACTTGCAAGAATGCTTGCTTTGCTTATTTTCCAGCTAAGGCGTGCCTTTCCGCCTGCAGGTATCTTCTCAACAGTTTCTGGTTGCTGCGTTACAACGATTTCCCTGTTATTGCTCAGAATAAAAATATATTTTAATATTGATCCCATAAAGAAAACTTCCTTTAATGTTGCAATGACAGAAACATTGTTCTCTTTCACTTGGGAATTTATAAAAATGTGTTCTGGCCTTATTGAGAAAGACACTGGTTCCCCGGGTTTATTCCCGGAATTCCTTAAGGTAAACAGAACTCCTTCAGAATTGATTTCGCAAAGTTCATCATCAATAATCCTTGTGACATTACCGTCATAAATATTGCTTTCACCAATAAAATCAGCAACAAATTTAGTTTTCGGTTCCTCGTAGATTTCTGCAGGGCTTCCCATCTGTTCAATTCTGCCGCCGTTCATAACTATTATCCTGTCAGACATGGTAAGAGCTTCCTCCTGGTCGTGAGTAACATAAATAAAAGTAATGCCTAATTTAACCTGAAGGTGTTTAAGCTCAAGCTGCATCTGTTTGCGAAGTTTAAGATCCAGAGCACCAAGGGGCTCATCAAGCAAAAGAACCTTTGGTTTGTTAACTATTGCTCTTGCTATTGCAACCCTTTGTTTCTGCCCTCCGCTTAATTGGGAAGATGGCCTGTCCGCAAATCCTTCTAATTGAACAAGCTTTAATACTTCCAATACTCTCTCTTTTATTTCATTTTTAGGGACCTTTTTCATTTTCAATCCGAAAGCTATATTGTCAAATACATTCATATGAGGGAACAGAGCATAATTCTGAAAAACTGTATTTATGTTTCTTTCATAAGGCTCCTTCTCTTCAACAGGTTTCCCTTCAAGCCAGATTGAACCTGAGCTTGGAGCTTCAAAACCCGCAATCATCCTCAAGGTTGTTGTTTTACCGCATCCGCTTGGTCCAAGAAGCGTTAAAAATTCACCTTTTCTGATATCTATGGAGACATCATCCACTACTTTATTTGTATCAAAAATTTTACAAACATTTTTAAGTTGAAGTATATTTTCTTTCATCTAGCTACACCTTCTTAAA
>JBEHWK010000042.1:0-23317 GCA_040217795.1 Clostridiaceae bacterium | reverse complement strand
TTGTGAATAAATATCTGTTATTGTTAACTCATTTTGTTTTAAGTCTGTTTTAACATTAAACGGAGTAAATCTAGGGATAACATAATGCTCAAAAGGTCTCTTTAAAGCTTGCTTTATTGGATCTACTTTATATCTTAGCGGGCCACACTGCATAAAGATAATAGGATCATGTCCATCTTTTCTTATTGGTGTTGCAGTTAATCCATATACATACTTAGCAATTACATTTTTTAAAATCTGTTCAAGACTAAAGGCAGAAACGTGATGGCATTCATCAACTATTACCATTCCATAATCCTTAACCAGTTCTTTTACTTCTCCTTCTCTCACCAGTGATTGCATTGTCGCAACATCTATTATCCCACTTAATCTGTTCTTTCCTCCACCGAATTGGCCAATGACATTAATAATCTTTTTTCTTCCTCTTTTCTTATTGTTCTCAACAGTTGCAATCTCATCTATGATCAAAAATTCATTCAACCGCTTAATCCATTGCTCTAATAGTTGTTTTGTATGTACTATTATCAAAGTATTTACTTTTTTCACTGAAATTATATTGGCTCCAATGACTGTTTTGCCAAAAGCTGTAGTGGCAGATAAAACTCCATTGTTATATTTTAAAATTTCTTCCGCTGCTTGCTGTTGTTCTTCTCTAAGAGTTCCACTAAATTCCACTTTTATTTTTTTACCTCAGTATGTTCTATCTTCTATAGTTACATTTGAATTATTGTCAATTAATAAATTTATAAGCTCATCTTCACAACCTCTTGGTACATATAAATATTCATTAGTTTCATTTGATAAAGAAATAACTCTTGGCTTATCAAACGTAGGTAATCTCATGGCTTGTGATTTATAGAAATCGGGATTCTTAAATGCAGCCAACCTTTTTATTTTATTTAATGCTTTATTGGAAAAACCATTTTTATAAATATAGAGCATATTAACCTTTATTATATTAATAATTTCAGGAAAATCAGATGAAGTAAGTTTAGTTTCTTCTTTTACCTGCCCCCATGGTTTAATTGTTTCGTCCTTGACTACCATAAGCGTACCTAGTTCACTATCAACCGTAAGCCTAAGGATATAGGAATCAAGATCTTCTTTAGTAATTTTACTCAAAGACGCTAAAAAATCCCACTGATCATCGTATGGATCAAAATTTTCATCGATAAATATACTATTGTTGTTTTTTCTTGCATTCTTTTGCATAGGAAGTGCAATAAGATTGCCTAATCCACCCTTAGGCATGGTATCCTGATTTGGAAACAATCTATCATAAGATGTTAACTGCATCAAAATTCAATTCTGAGTATTTTCTGTTTTCACACTGAGAGCATTTAATTCTCGGCTTGTTACAAATCCATTTTTTCCACTCATTTATACATACTGGTGAATACCCAGCTTTACCATCCTTATTTATCCACCTCTTTGCATATACATCAGTTCTTCCTTTGAATAACGACATAAATAACTGTATTTTATCTTCCGGAGTGCTGTTATTATTGATTTTAATTTCTTTCCGGTCCTCTTCTGCCACTTGTTCTATTTCTTCATAAGGTTCCGGATTTTCACCAATAATGCAATCTTCATTACTATGTCCAACAATTTCATGACTATAAGCTTCAAGTAACTCCCTCATTTTTTTATTTTCAATTTTCAAAATTTCATTTTCTTTTTTTAGATTAATATACATTCGATAAAGATCTTTATATTCCATCTAAATAACCTCTAAACAACATTTTAACTAACTTTAATATTATTATTAATTATAAACTTATATTTCGATATTAAACACTTTTATCACAAACATTATATATTTTCTTTATATAATGACAAAAACACCTAAATAAATAAAAGCATACATGAATCCAAAAGCATCTCCTTAATCATGCATGAAAATTACTCTTTATTATCCATATCATCAATATTCCTATTATTCGCATTTCTTCTTCATCGCTTCTTAACATACAAAGAACACTTTATCATCCCCCCCATTTATGCTACACTTATTTATAGGGTTCCAACCTCAACTAAAAACTTATGTATGCCGATTCTTCTTTCAATTCTCGAAGAATTCAACATGCATAAGTTAAGTTTCGGTAAAGTAACCCTATATAATGAGGTGAGCAAAATGAAAAAACTAGTTAAAGTAGTTGGAGCGATTATAGAAAACAATGATAATGAAATCCTTTGTGCCCTTCGTTCTCCTGTTATGTCTCTTCCTAACCTATGGGAATTTCCAGGGGGAAAAATAGAAGATGGAGAAGGTTATAAGGAAGCTATAGAAAGAGAAATTGCCGAGGAGCTGGACTGCAATGTTGAATTTATAGAAGTATTCAATGACAATACCCATGAGTATGATAAATTCATAGTGAATCTGGTTACTGTAAAATGCAGATTGATTTCAGGTACTCCTACAGCCAGTGAGCATTCTAAAATCATATGGCTAAAAAGAGAAAATCTTCATTCACTTAAATGGGCTCCGGCAGATGTTCCTGCTGTAGATCAGCTGGTGACAGAAAAAGGTATAGCAGAAGGCTTTTAAAGCCAATTGCTATACCTTTTTCACAAATTCTGTATACAAGCTTACAGGCATTTGATTTTCAAGCTTCATTATCACAGTTATTGGTTTTTCACCATGATAGTCTATTACATTTCCTTTTCCAATATAAATATACTGCTGAACTGCCCCATCTATTTCCTTATACTTTCTCACAAATAAATGGAGATTGATTCCTCTGCTTTTATTGAAGATGATATTCTTTCCTCTTTCAGAATTCTGAGAAGTACTGTTTGGTGTCTGCCACTGAAAATAGTTTCTGTCTATAAACTTATCCTGATAATTTATACTTTCCCTTATATCCTCTTCCTTATGAAGATCAATAAATAAAAAGTATTCATTCCCATTAGTGATAAGACCGCTGCCCCTGAATGAGCTGTGAATCTTTGTATAATTGGACAGCAGGGCTGTATCCACCATCTGATACTGCTCATATAGTTTTAAAAATGGAACTCCATAATACTTATCTTCAAAGTTCTTTTGATAAATTGCTATGCCGTAATTAATGACATCTTCAAGGTATTTCCTGTATTTCTTATCATAAGCAAGCTTTTTAAACTCCCAGGTTGAGGTTAGGATTCCCTCTTTGTAATCAAAACATTTAATATAATTTCTTATCTGGCCACTGTCATAATAAGCCTGACTCAAAGTGTTAAATGCATGAACTATGCTCTCATGATCCGCCTCTTCTATATACTTCAATATCTCTGCCCTTGCAGTACTAATGTCTATACCCTCATGGCTCAGTTGCTCCTCTTTCCTCAGCCTCCTTAAAGCTGTCCAGCAAAAGCTGAAGACCGCTGAAATTAATAAAGGCAACACTGAAATAAAACCTTTCACATTCACTTAAGGATCTCTTAAGCTCATTTAAAAGTTCCGTATTCTCAGTAACCATATCATTCTCCATAGTTTTGTATTCTATGATAGTTTTAACAAATTCATGGAATTAAGGCCAGGATATGGTGTGAAAAAATATTGATTAACAACGCCTGCTTGTTCATGGAAAACTTTACACCCCCGGGGATGTTTCCAAGAGCTGGAAGCGAGGTGTACAGGGCTTGGTTGCTAAATTCGCTTTAGGAATGCATATTACTTAGAAGTAATGTACTTATTCCATAGCTTTAATGCTCCACCATATCTTTTTTGACTTGACTCACTCCACCTTTTCCCTAAATAACTGCCAACATATTTCCCAACATCAATATATGATGCATCCTTATTTTTTAATAAAAATTCGCTTGTTGCTTTAAATGAATCTGTTTTCTTTATCCTATTAATTATTTCATCAAAAGTAATGTTAATCTGTGGTATATCTTTTTCATAATCGATAGCTCCAACTGATTCTAGCACAGATAACGCATTTCTAAATCCTGCATTATACAATTCTAATTTGGAACATTTATTTTTATTTATATAATTTATTAATTCCATAACATTAACTGGTGATGTTTGTCCTAAAAATAAAGCTGTCTTTCTCCTATATATCACATAACCAGAATTATCATTCAATATCAAACCAGGACCTTCCGAAGCATCCTCTTTTATACTTATAATATTTCCACTAACTTTTATTAACTTCAAATCTTTTAACCAACCTAATAATTTATTTATATATGCACTTTTGGTTTTGTCCTTATATTGATATATAGACGAAAATATACTATTAAATTCATCTATATTTATCGGAGCATTAATATCTCTTAACTTTTTAATAATAATATGGCTTTTGAAAAAATCATACACTATTTTCAAAGCGGCTTCTAAATCAAATTGTGTCAACACTATTTTATCATCTAGTTTTTCAACTATTCCAAACATTGCTAAATCAATTATAATATTCTCTACAGTTCTTTTACTATTACCTAATTTATCGGCTAAAGTATCTATTTTAGATTCTTTTTCTTTTAATAACAGTAGCAAAGTTTTAGTAAAAGTTGTGAAAGTCATTTGAGGTATGTAGTTTACATAAATTTCCGGAATTGTCTTTGTTAATACATAATCTTTGAATATATCCCAATACAGTATTAAACGTGAAGCTCTTCTCAATACTAGTCTCTTATTTAATAATCCTTGTACAATCGTATCGGTAAAAATTTCTGTAATCTTAAAATAGTCCGCCGGAGATTCTTTTGCTATTTCAAAAATACATCTATCCTCATCTGGTGTTAGCATTCTTAAATCTTTTTCAAATAACTCTTTTATATTAAGACTTTTACCCAATATTTCATTCTGATCTATACCATTTTCAAGTGAAGTATATACGTGTATACATAATTTTTTTAATAACCACGGGTAACCCTGACACTGATCTGTTAAGTATCTTTTCAAAATAGGATTAATATTTGCACCAACTTCTTTTGAAAAAATTGAAAGAGCTTTTGAAATATCCTTTTCAGAAAACTGAGTAAGTTCAAATTCTCGCCTTCTATCCGATAACATATGCCACATATAGTATGCAGAATGATCTGCTGGGATAGATAGATCTGTTTTCCAAGCAAACCCCAATAAAAAATTTTCTTTTATTGCATCAACGGCATAACTTAATTTTCTTACATTATCAAATAATGTGCTAAGTTCTTTTTTGGAAAATGTTTCCTCAAATTGATCAAAGAATAATACTATAACTTTTTGCTCTTCACGTAATTGCTTTAGTATTTGTCTCATGCTCGGATCATCAAATGGATTATTAATACTAGTAATTTTTATTGTATTGTCTTTTACATAAATAAACTTAGATTTTACTGCTTCCTCAATGCAAGCCTTTAATGCAAGCTCAGGATATCTATTAGATATAGCTGTTCTTACGTCTACACCATAAATGAAAAACTTGTTTTTATTTTTCTTTGACTTTGAAATATCTATTAGTTTTAAAGCAACTGAACTTTTCCCCCATCCTGAAGGTGACGTAATAGAAAATAATCTTGTATCGGTTTTTCTATTAAGAACATTATTAAATAAATCAAATATTGAACCAAGGATTTTATCTCTACCTACAAAATCTTCTGGCCTTGATGGCCTATAATCTGACCACTTATCTCCACCAGAAATTGTTACAATACTCTGTGATTCCTCAATTATGCTTGTAACCATATTGCTTGAATCACCAGCATCTTCATTTATCCACTCTAAATCTTTGAAGCTGCAATTTATCTTAGATATTTTTTCTATAATACTTTTATCGTTTATTCTATTACCAGTTTTACTATCAAACACCATTACACCATATGGTATACCTGCTTGAGCTTCAATTAAAGGTATTATCCAGAACCTTCCGTACTCATTAATCAAAAGAGTATGTTCATTAGATATTATTTTATCCTTTATACTAACTACAAATGATGTATTACATATAGTATGGGTGCTTATCAATGTATTAATAATTCTATCATTTGTATAAATTTGCAACTTCCTTCTTATTTCTGCTGGTCTTGATTCCCAATTCAATTTCATTCCTTCAGCATCTTTACCTAATGTTCCTGTTGTTAATAACCAACCTGAACTTACATTATAAAATGTAACATTACCTAGTAATTTTGTTAATACATCTGCTGATAAAGAATCTTTATGTGCCTTACACTCCACATAAACTTCTTCACCTGAAACTTTATGTTTTGCTAACAAATCAACTTCTATTCCTGTCATTCTTACTTCTTCTATAACTTCATATTGCATAGATTCTAATATATCTTTTCCCAAGTTCTCAAGAAGTCTTCCTTTTTCTGTATTAGATATATTCTCACTTACCGCAATCTCTATATTGTAACTCACACTTTCACCTCATTCTATTAATTTATTGATTAGAACCCATTCAAAACAAGCCATAATGTCTTGGATTAGCTATTGCAAAAACCAATAATTCCTTAATTAACCAAGTCTAAAATTGATATAATAAAAATAAATTTATACATTTTGCAACTTACACAAACTTCCCTTCATACAAAATCGGCTTCAACTCCATCATAGTATTCAAATTCCCCTGCCTAACATACATATTTCCTGTGTTAGCTTCCCAGTTAAAGTTTGTTAACCTATATAAATAAAACTGTCCGGAATAATCTCTTGAAAAATTAAGCTCATTATCTGTTATAAAAAATGATTCCTTCTGCGTTACGGTGGTCTTTACTTCAATAAACTTAGGTTTACCATCATTTTGGAATGACAGGACATCATACCCTAATCCGTCACCCCTGGTTAAAGACACCTGTTCAACTCTTTCTGCCAAATTATTGCGGTGAGCTTTGAGGAGATTGTTTTTTTCATATTCAAGCACAAAACTTTCGCCAAGAAATCCAATTTTAGAATTTAAAGCCTCCCTCTCCAAATAATCGATTTTTCTGCCAATTTTATTTCTAAAAAACTCATCTATTGAGAAGGTATCTATTTCTTTTTCTCTTATTGTCTTTGGCTTACCATCTTCCCATGAAAAAGCGTGATCAAAAAATTCTATATTATATAAATCTTCTTTTTCTTTTATAAATTGCATTTCAGGATAAATATCGGGATTTTCCTTGGCTTTTTTATAATACTGCCCCCAGTTTCGCAACTTCTCATTTATAATAAATGAGAAGTCACTATACCAGAAGAGTCTTGTCCTATTTATTTTGTCACATTCTATGTAAGCTCTATACTCCACTCCCCTATGCTTAATGGTTATATCTCTCTTTTCATTTGGTTCAATATCGCTTACTTCAAAAAAACTTCTTATTTCTCTTGGAATTCCAGTGCCGTAATGGAGAAAAACTGACCGGTCCATATTTTTAATGAAAAGATATTCTGATTGAATTATCCATGAATATACTACTATTGGATAAGATTTAGTTATAATCATTTTGCTCTCCTATGGTTAAATTTCTACATCTTACTTTCCATGCTTTATCTCATATTTCTAAAATTCAACAAAAAACTTACAATCCCTTCCTCTGGATGTTAAAATTGTTCCATTTTTCTTGGTGATATGACTAAAAAATCACCCCATGGTGTTATAAACCCACAAGGTGATTACTTTTACTTTATAAAATAAAATTCAATTCTTTTATATATTATTTTTCCGCTATAATATCACACAATCTTTCATTAGGCTTGTCCCCAAGTAACTCTAATACCTTTTCAGCAATAGCTCTTCCAAGAAGAGGGGGAACTGCATTACCAATTTGTTGATATTGTGAATCCTTAGTCCCAAAAAATTCAAATTCATCTGGAAAAGATTGCAACCTAGCTGCTTCTCGTATACTTATTGCTCTATCCTTTTCAGGATGTACCCACATAGATTTTCTAACATTCACAACTGTACCAGATGGAACTTGATAATTTAATCGCAAATATATTGTATTCTGTGTTCTAACGGGGTCGCTATAGGTAGTTTTGAGATTTTCATCAAGATCATGAAAGTTTTGGCCTTGCCTTAAAACTTTAAATCTATTTAATGCCGTTTCTCTTGTATCTGTTGTAACATGATTAAATATAGTATCCCCTCTATTTAGATATTTTTGTAATGGATTTAAGTTATTAATTTTTATATTATTCTTTTTAATAGGCTCAGATTCAGCCATTACTGAAGTTTTATATTTTTCTAAATCTTCTATTGCATCTCTTATTGTATAAAATTCACTTGTTGAACTAAGTATTTGCTTAGGAAGTTCCACCTTATCCATTTTCATACAATCATTTCTTATACCGATGATAATAAATCTTTCCCTGCTTTGAGGCACTCCATAATGCACTGCATTTAATACTCCGCTTTCAACTTGATACCCTAAATCCTTAAATTTTGCTAACATGTACTCGATAATATTGTATGTGTTAACAGAAATACATATACTATTATTAAAAGTATCTAAATCTATTAAGGTGATGTTGTAATCTCTTATTTCTTGCATTTTATACATAGCCTTTTGATATTCTATGATTACCTTTAGATTATATGCAAGTTTTTCATATTCTGTACCATTTTCTAAAAACGAATCCACCAATTGCTTTGTATCATTAAAGATTGCTTCTTGTTTTTTAATCTCAAATTTTATTTCAAAATTGCTCCAATCACTAATCAATTTTTTTATTGCTGATGTATGTTTTTCAACATATTTATTGAATTGCTCTGGTGTTTTTGCATTTCGATATAAAGTATTAATTTTCATGTAATCAGTTTGCACTAATAAATATTCTTTAAAATCATCCTTATTTCTCAAGAAATCTATAAATTCCTCTGTACAAATTGTTGTTTCAGCTATTGCAATTTTTTCTTCCTGCAACTTAACACCTAATTTTTCAACAGCCTCTTTTATTTTCTCACTGCAAAAAAACTTATGTGTGCTTGAAGTAATCATCTTAACATTTTCCATTACAAATGCTTTCGGCTGAAGTTGTTCAACTGCCCTGAGATATTCATTTACTAGTTGATTATTCCCAGAAATCAATTCATTTTTTTGACGATTTGCATTTGAAAACCCTTGGCATGGCGGACCACCAATCACAATATCAATACTTCCATACTTCTTTTGTATAGCTTTATATTTATCATTAGTAATTTTAGTAATATCTGCTTCAAGTTCTACATCTGGATGATTCTTTTTATAGGTTTCCTGAGCATGTTTATTATATTCAACTGCAACCTTTATATCAAATTTTCCGGTTTCCAGAAACCCATAGCTCAGGCCGCCAGCACCAGCAAACAAATCTATTGTTTTGTATTTTTTCATTTATGCCCACCCTATAAATAATAACCTTTCATTGATTTATTTTATATGTATTACGTTATTGAAAATTTATTATTATTCTGCGTAATCTTCTATTATAACCAAATAAAATAATATCAGAAAAGGCCTTGCTAGTAAAGCAAAACCCATTTTCTGTTAAATACCTTGAATTTTTAAATATAGATTTATTCTCTATATCCCTCTGAATAAGCTTTGTCAAGAAATGCTATTAACTTTTCGCTTTGATTTACGTTTGGTAATTTTACTGGCATTTGTATTGCTACTTTTAATGACTTTAACATTTCATCTGTTAATAATTTCTTGGAGTATCCGAATTCCATTACTTTATTCCAGTTTTCAGCACCGTATTCATAAACTTTTGTTTGAGCTTCAATTCCAGAAACAACTTTTTGATCTTTTGCTGCATCCTTTTCAGCAAACTTAATTTTACTTTTATCAATTAAAACCTTCTCAATATCTTTATTAAGAAGCAACTTTCTATCTTTTATTTTTGTCCAACACGCATCTCTTTTACACCACTGTGTTACATTTATAGTCTCTCTCTTAGGATCCGTTATTGATTCAAAAACAACCTTTGTTATATTTATCAATTCATTCGTTATAACTTCTGGGATTGATTGGCGATTCCAAATTATCTGTAAATCTATCTCCTTATGAGGATATTGCGACTTTATTAATTCATGTAATAGAGCTATGGAATAAGTAACTATGTTAGCTCTATATCCCTGCTCATACCATGGTTGATGTGTAACAATAAATTCAGTATGCTTGAACAATATCACAAGCGCAACAGACTCTTGAAAGTATTTATCATTAAATTTCAAATCAGAATTTACCCACTCTGAATCAGTCCATTCTGCAAAGTTCATAAAGTTAGTTTGAGCACCTCTACTGACAATTTGAGGTAATCCTCTCCATGAATTTCTTACTTTTGCCAAATCTGTTTTAGTAATCAATTGATTTTTAGGATTTTGCGCAGTAAATTTATTTTTTTCAGCTTTTGTCATTCTTATTTGAGCTTGTAAATATTGTCCTCTAGCTCTCTCATAAAACCATCTTGTATCATATTGTGCTCCTCCGACAGCTGGAGCAAAAATTCTTCTTGATATTTGTTCCATTCTAATATGAAAAGGATGTGTAGAAAAAAAGTCTGCATCACTTACTTTATTTTGGCTGTTAGAAGACTTTGAAATATTCCTTATCAACTCTGCAGATTTATTTGAATCTGCATCTATTTCTGTAATTTTCATTTGTACAAAAATATCTTGAAGGTTTGCTTTATCTTTATGTCTTGCATTTGATAATGAAGCAGTTGTCTGCCCTCCATTTATTATTTGGAAATCTTTCGCATAGGTTATATATTTCCCATCACCTGAATTTTCTATGACTAAATCCATAGCTGTTGCAGATATCCCATTATTAAATGCAAAAAACATATTTGGTGCATTTAATATTGTTTGTCTTATCTTCTTATTAACTGCAACTTTAGTTGATAAAAATGATCTTACATTTCCTTCAAGTAATTGACTTCCAAAATAGTCGTAAATATCAGCTATTGTATTCCCTGGGATGATGCACAAAAAACTTCTATATTCGTCTGTTGATGTACAGCTTGCCTCAAGACATGGTATTCCTTTTCCAGTATATGCTTTAAAATCGATCTCAATATTTTGTCTGCCCGTATCTGAAAAACAAACTTTAAATATTCTTTCTACATCCCAAACTTGACATTCTGCTTGGATACCACTTATGTTTTTTACTGGAAGAATTCCTATACGATCACTTATACTTCCATCTGTTATCAATATTAACCTATATTTTCTGATTTTGTTTTTATAAGATCTTAATATTTCAACTAAATCCGCACAAGGTGTGCTAATTTCAATGTCTCTGTATAGTTTATCCCCATAGGCCTCCTCAACAAAGTAAAGCAATCTTTCAAAAACTTGAGTTGCTTGTGAACGATTTATTACTCTGGAGTCTTCACTACCAGAATAATCAGCTACTATAAGATTCATTGTATAATCGAAGTCATCTAGAACATATCCATCAACCCTCAATTTTCTATTGTTCTTCCCTGTTCCGACATAGAAAGATGGTGTGAAATCAGGCAGAACCTCCGCACTTATTAAATATTCTGTAGTAACCTTAACAAAAGCAGATGACGAACCTTCTCCTTCAGTAGCTGCCGTAGCCTTAATATCTTCTAATAAATCTTTACGAAAGTCACTAATATCCATAAATAACACCCCTATTTTATTTTCCACTTCTCAATCGCTGCAAGACTAATGTTATATTTTGCTGAAACTATTTGTGCTGGTACATTTGACTTTGTAAGCCTTGGGAAATCAATATCAACTTTATATATATTACTACCTCTACAGCTATACTTCTGTTCATGATATTCTTTTTTATCAGCATATCCGTACATAAAAAGTTTATTTTCAAAAATTTCTCGTGCTCTTATATTTTCTTCAAATATATCTCGAAGTTGATTAACTTTTCCCATCAACGTAAAACCATTTATATTCTCTTGAGTTGTCTTATCTATAAAATATACACAAATGAAGCCTGGAAGTTCTTCATCTAATTGCTCTAATGAAGATATTGATATTGTTTCTGTTGAAATTCCTGTACATTTTATTTCTGTCCATCTATCTGTGAATATAAAATCTTGATCTGCCCCATCAGGTCCAATCCATGCATTTAATGCTGCTTCAATAGACATACCCTCTGATACTTTATCTTGCAGAAACATCATTTCACCTATTAATCCTTTTCTTCTTGATTCTTCCATAAGATCAGCTCTTTGATACTCCATTAGTCTAAGCCATTTTTTATATCTTTCAATTATATATTCAACCGTAGCATGTCCCATTATTTTATCCCGAGATGATTCAATAATATCCCAACATAAGTTAATAAATACATCTTCATTATCTTTTTTTATTAGTCGAAGTGATATCGCCCATCTGCCATCTTGTCTTTGCCCAGTTGAAGCAATAATTGATTTTGAAGAAGAAATATTACCTGGATCATTATCCGCTATTAAAAGTAATGTTTTCTGATTAATCTCCTCATATCCAATATACCATTCAAGGGGGTGCATATCATCTATGCGCCTGAAACCACCACCATAAATGGGCATATCTTCCCACCTTTCCATTAACTCCCTACTCGATAACATCTTCATCATCCTCATCTTCATCTATTTCAATCCAATTCTTTAAATCAACCATATTTACAACATAATTAGCAACCTCAGTATCTTTACCTGTTGCAGGGAACCCAACCCCTAAAGCAAAAAGATATTTAGGTATTCTAGGAGATAACTCCGCGCCTGCTTCAGCTTTACACTCAATTACATGCAAAAATAATATTGGAGGTCTGTCTTTAATCAAATAGCCACTATCAGAAACTGATTTATGACCACCCTTAATTTTTTCAAAATCTTCCCTAGCCTTTTTGAGCTGTTCATTTGATAAGCCAATCTTTGTACAGCCACCAGCACCTACTCTTACTTTTGTACCATTAATTTTTATCATCTTGTTATCTTCAGTGACTGTCCTCACTTCTGGCCTAATTTCTATATCGGTATATGCACCTTTAAGGATATATGTTTTTTGGCCTTCACCTTGTGGTATAGCAACATCCCATACATGTAATTCATGATTACTTTCAATATAATCAGCTAATGCTCTGCCCTGAAATGATAAGTGCCATGGATGGGTATCAAAGCTACGCAATAAATTCACAACTAAATCCTTAGGAACTCCCCTCCAAAACTTTGCATTTTGCTCTATTTCAATTTGCATTCCGATACTATCCAGATTTGCAACAAATAATTTAAACGATTGTTCATTCGACTTTAAGATATTAATATCATTTTTAAGTCTCGGTGTTTCTAAGAGCCTTCCTGAAACAGTAACTGGTCTTTTTACCAGCGTAGCTGTTCTCATTTTATTTCTAGCAGTTGCTATCAGCGAATTTGGATCTTGTCGAACCTTAAGTCCAAACTCTGCCGGCGTCTGGTTCACTGCTCTCATTCTTGCAATCTCTAATTTCAACTCATTGGCTGCATCAGTTATATAACCATACCAATCAATAGCTTCTTCAGCCATCCATATCTTAAACAAATCATCATAATTTCCTCTATAACCAAACCATCTTCCCATTTGTAATAAAGTATCATACATTTGGGAATTTCTGTAAAAATAACTTACACATAACCCTTCTAGAGTTAATCCCCTCGATAAACTGTTGCCTCCGACTGCAATTACTCTAAATCCGTCTTCCTTGTGTGTATAATAATCCAAACTTGCAGCACCAGTTCTTTGATTCACAGCTCTCACATCAATAGGAGCTATGGCTTTATATAAATAATTTTTTTGCAGATCAAGCCATGAACACTTTGCAATATCTTCAAGATTGTGCTTTACCCAAATTGATTTTAAAAATTTTATGGATTTAATTTGAAATGACTGCTCTTCACTTAATGCAACATAATTTCTCAATTCTGAACGAATTGTAATGAGCCATTCATTAATAATCTCACTTATTTTTGTCTGAATATCTGTAAATCTGCTTACATTTATAAGCATTGACCTATGTTCAGTTTTATCTCCTCTAAGATCTCTTATAGCATTTATAATCATAAAATAACCAATAGCTTCATACATGCTTGGCGGTAAATCATATACATTAATGTCTTTTTTATGCTTAAATGGGAAGAATCTTTCCATTTCTTCATTTTTAATTTCTACTAATGAACTAGAGTATGGAGCATCAAATCCAAAAATAGCATCAGCTCCTATATAATTTGTAGGAGCAGACAGAGAATAAATAAAATCTCTCGGGAACAATTCATCTCCAAGCATCTCGTCTTTCGTTTCTGGATTAATAAAAATATTTGCAAATGGAGTTGCTGTTATACCTAAATAGGATGCCTGATAAAAACTGTTAAGTATATTTCTAATAGCAGCATTTATAGCTGTAGGATCCTTATCGTCTTTTTTTGTATTTATAGAAGCATTATCAGCTTCATCATCTATCAAAAGCAATGGTAAGTCAATTTTATTATTCGTATCTGCATTATTTGAAACTAGCCAGCTTTGCAGATTATTCAACACATTTTTATTTTTCTTAACAACAAAGATAGCTGGTTCACTTATATTTCTTAATGTTAAGTCATTGCTTTTCAATATTACTGAATTAAAATCAGTATTTACTGATGTAAAACATGAAATTCTCTTAGTAGGATTAATTTTACCTACACCAAACGGTGTATTTTTTATTTGTTGAGCAGCCTTAGGATCTAAAAGATACTTACTTCTTCTTCCTGCAAATTCAGTGTCCAATCTTTCTTGTGTTTGTATTCTCAAGTTTTCCATCATTCCTGCTAAAACAATGATGACTCTATATCCACAATCAGCGGCTTTATTACATATTGCTGTATAATTTGAAGTTTTTCCAGATTGTACATCTCCAAGAACAAGACCTCTTCTCTGAAATGAATTTGTAGTATCTTTCGGATCACCAAGCAGATCTAAAATTTCATCTGAAACCTTATCTAATGTTGCAGTAACCCTTGGATTCCATCCTTTTTCATCTTCTAGGTACTTTTTATATCTTTCCCAGTAGAAAAAATCTATATCAGCACGCCTTGCTGGCAGCCAAGACTTATGTTTGCTTTCTGGATCATAAATATATACTCCTTCATCCATGAGAATAAGAGTAACTGCTTTTATTTTTCTTAAAATACATTCAAATTCATCATCAGTTACAGGATAAATTTTCTTACTCATATTTCTTATATCAGTTGCTTCTTTTATAAATTCATCTTCAGTCGGCGGAACTTCCTTATATTTTGTATTGATAGCACCTGTAATAAATCTTTCTAGCATCTCTAAATTTACTTTGTCCATTATGATTTACCCCTTTAATTTTTTTTCTATAACAACCTGAAAATCTGTAAATGGTTCGGTAAAACGTAATCTTTCTAGCAGTTCTTCTCGTTCTAAGTCATTTCTGCATACTGACAGTAATTGGTTTAATAATTCAATTGCTGTGGCTTCTGAGACTTTCACATCATTCTCTATCTTTTCATCACTGGTAAGATCAATATATAATGAATTTAACGGAAGGTTTCCTTCAATTTGAACAAGCAATGGTTCCAACAATTTGCTTAAATGCGGATTACTTTTCTTTATTTGATCCAATAAAGGATAGTCTCTGTTGATTTCATATACAATCCCATTATCTCTAGTCTTTAATCTATTCCATATATGAATTTTCGAATCATCTGTTTCTTTTTTTCCTCTATATGTCCACGTCCGCTTGCTTCCCTGAGCAATTTTATCAATAACAATTCCTAAATTTTTTCTCACCTCTTCAGGAGGAACTGCTGTTGACTTCTTTATATCGAGTGTCCACAAATCATCAAGTGAGTTAGGAATATCAACCTGAACTCTAGCAAGTTTTGATAATTCTCCCTGTCTCATTAATCTGAACCATGTTCCCCAAATAAGTAATCTTTTATTTCTATATACATAGAATCCTTGTTTTTTTCTCAGTCCTTCCTTCCCGCCTAGTTCTTTCATTTCACTTTCAGATAACTTTGAAATATGTGGCAATATATATGGTCTTATAATTACACTTTGACCACGAACCTTAATAAACTCATCATCCATGAACTGGGTACTTTTTTTTAAAATAAAAGGATCTGCAGGTTTAACTTTACTATTATTTATTAATAACTCTATCTTTTTTATTCCCGGTTCTCCAGATAAAAACCTATGAAAAACTAATGCTACGTGTTCCCTGACTATGTCCATCTTTAATCCGAACGAAGTCACGAAATCACTTTCACCGATACTAAGCCTGTCCAAGTTCTGCCAAACAACCAATGTACCATTACCACATTCCATCAGTTTGCTAAATTGTGGCATTTGCCTTATATCATCATCTTCTAAAATGATAAGTGACCAATCTTCAGCTTGTAATACATAATCTACATCCCATCGTCTTCCTGATATTTCCCCATCCTTTATACTTACTACACTAAGCGTCCTGCATTGAGATAATGACGCAGTTTTTAGTCCAAGCCCAAATCTGCCAAGATCATTATCCGCTCTCTTTTCATTGGGGCTTTTGCTTCCATATTGCATAGCAATATTTAGTTCATCTCCAGACATACCAGTGCCGTTATCAAGAATTGAAATGTATGGAGAACCTATTGGGAAAAATTCAATATTTATTGAAGATGCCTGTGCAGTTATGCTGTTATCTATAATGTCAGCAATTGCTGCTTCGAGTGAGTACCCAATTGCTCTAGTTGATTCCATAAGAGTCGGAGCAAATGGAGGCAAATTAATTGTCTTCATATCACACCTCAAATTATTCAATATTCATTTCTTTCTTTAGTATTTCAATTATAAATTTAGCTGTTTCAAAATCAAACTGTATTGATTGGCTTATTTTTTCTGGCATTTCCCTATCTTCCGAACCATATGTATCTATTTGAAAATACTTTGTATCTCTATGAGTGAAAACAGTATATGTACCTATAACTTCCTTATGGACGCTATTTCTAATCTTGTCCAACTTTTTTAATTTACTTATTTTTATTAATGCCATTTCTCCTATTCCTCCTTGAGTACTTTATTAATCTATATCCATTTAAGTTAAAGTTTAATATTATGTAATTATTGCTTAAAAAGTCTAAATATTAAGCTGTTTGAGAATTACTCTTTATACCTATTTTGCCAAGATTTACAAATAAGCGAAAGTAAATCCATTATGTTTCGACATGCATTTCTCTTTAAAATTGTTACTATTACATTTACAAGATCTTTGTACAGAATATTTTTTAGATAAAAACTTTATAATCAAAAGTCATGGAATCGTTCTTTCGATTATAACCTTACTCCATGACTTTTAATTTTTTACCAACTCCAATTTATAGTTCACTATTTATTTTTCCTAACTTGAACAATACTTAAAACTTTTTCAGTGCATTTCTCCAGATCTTTTTTTATTTCTTTTCCCCAAAATCTTATCACTATCCATCCATTCCTATTCAGGTATTCATTAACTTCCCTATCTCTTTCTATATTCCTCTCAATTTTAGAAAACCAATATTGATGATTTGATTTTATTTTGCCTTTTGTATTTTCCCAGTCATACCCGTGCCAAAATTCACTGTCACAGAAAACTGCAATTTTATATTTTTTAATTGCTATGTCAGGTGCACCAAATATATCCTTACAATCAATCCTATATCTTAAGCCCTTCTCCCATAAAGCTTTCCTTAACATTAACTCAATATCAGTATTATTTCTTTTTATTGCCCTCATATTTTTTCTTCTCTGTTCTTTAGTATGTCTGTCCATAGAAACCCTCTCAACACATTAATTAGCTTGTAGAAGTTAATCTTAACCTAAATTTATACTATTATTCATAAGTTGCCATACAAAATACAATATCCACATTTTTCAAACATGAAAACTTCAAGAACATATCTGCTGCAGGTATCTTTGTTTCCATATAATTTTATTTTCTTTTTCTATTACTAAGTAATTTCTTGAAACTTTTTTATCATTAACCTGAGTTATTCTTTATTATTTAATTTATCCTCAGTTTTTTTAAAATCAGTACTTACAATATATGTTTCATTATTATTAAATGCTTCGTTTAATACGCCGAGCACAATTAATATAAGCAACTTGCTTTTTGAAATAAACACTACCAGCAAATATCCAGTTAAATACAAAATCACACATCTGAGTCTCAAATTATTAAAATCAATTCTAGCATACACAATTGCTAATAATATAATTGCCATTACACCTGTAATTATAGCTGTCTTAATTGATAATACCAGGTACGAAGATTTATTATTATTTCTTATTAATTTAATGATTCTTTTATCACACATTGATATAAGAACCGTTGCAACAGTAATTATTGCACCTACAAACACTGTTAATATTGTAATGGAAATTGAAAGCAGATCCTGGAACTTAATAATTACAGTTTCAAATTTGATATATCTTGAAATCTTTTCAAAGAGTCCAATTTTCCCAAAAATAATTGTAAATATTAAAATTCCTATATTATAATATATAAAACTTTTATACTTTACCTTCAATTTCAATATGTCTACCCCCTTAATTTATCAAATAATTTTTTTACATTTCTCAAATGTTGTTGTAAGAGCTTGGTCAAAAACATAGTTCAATGCATTAAGTATTTTATTAAATGTCCTAGGGTCATCTTTTGTTACAGATATTTGAATTTCATCACTTGCTTTGTTATTTAGTAAATCAATCAATCTGATTGTGTCTCCATCAAACATTTTAACTTTTAAATTACTTGTTACGTCTTTATTTTTCTTAAAAAAATCAACTATTTTCTTCAACTTATATTTGCCTAAAAAATTCTTAGTTCTTCCAACATTTAATTCTAATTTACCATTTATTGCTGAAATATCATTAGTCAATTTTGCAAGAAACCTAATGCTTTCATCATCATCCATTGTTGAAAGTTCTCTGATTTTAGTAACATCAGTGTATCCAATAATTACGCTTTTATACTCTATTTCCTGCTCATCTGATATTTCGCAGTATCTTTCTTGATATATTATTGGAGATAATTGAACATACTTACGAGAGTATTTAACCAAAAAATGAGATACGCCATTAAAAGATATACTGTTTCTGTTATTTTGAAGTGCTATTATTTTTGATTCTTCATCATATAACATACAGCATTCCTGTCCCACAAATTCATCCTCTTCCAAGGATTCTGCAGAATCCACCTCATCATCTAATTTTGTTATAAAAGGTGCATCTATCTTATTTCTAAGAAAACATAATTCCCACCTATTAGTTTCATTATTATAATTAATTTTTTTAAGTTGAATATTTCCTTCACCATCTTGTAGAATTCTTTCAGCAGGATCTAATCTCTTTAATCCTTCTAATATTGGCTTAATATTAATTAATTTTATCTCCTGCAACTCTGTTTTTGTTACTGGATAATAGTAATTTACTTTTATTTTTTTAGTTCCCATATGTACGCTCCTTTCTT
The DNA here is from genome assembly GCA_040217795.1 of Clostridiaceae bacterium. Taxonomy (GTDB): domain Bacteria; phylum Bacillota; class Clostridia; order Clostridiales; family Clostridiaceae; genus Clostridium_T. Next base: position 3,952 of record JBEHWK010000042.1, on the reverse strand, counting down.
ATATTTATATTCCAGTTAAATGTATTTTCTTACATAGAGTAATTAATGCCATTAATATAAGTTATTCATTTTTCATAAATAATAATTGACCATTCATTTAACTAAATACAAATTTCCCATTACCTCAAACCCCTGATTCCTGGCAATCTGATACAACGGGCTCAAACATTCCCTGAGCTTCCTTGTAAACTCCTCTTCACCTTTTTTATCCTTCAACCTATAAGGTTCCTCTATCCTCAACCCGTCAACATAACTCTCCAAATCCTTGTCCAATTTCTTCTCACACAAATATGAAAAAGCCTTATATTGAACCTCACAGAAATCTCCTATATATTCATCAAAAGAAAGCAGCTTATCATTTTTCCTGCTGTTTATATTTTTGAATGTCGGTACTAGATTCCACATCTCATCATGCATTACAAAACTCCAGGGAATGAAATGATCTATGCTTAAGCTTCCGTAAGCTTCAAAGTTTTCTGAAACAAAATCCTTTCCCGTATAAATATCCCTTATACCTTTATCCGAAATCACCTGATTCCACAGCCTTGCAACCTTGGTTAAATTCCTGCTCTTAGGAGCATCCAGCTTAAATGCTATTGCAGGCACATTTGGATTTCTCTTTTGCAGAAAGCAAATTAGCTTATAGTATATCCAGCACTTTATAACCTTGTAGTTATCCTTCAGATACTCAGCCCAGCCTTCATTGATAATAATCTTATCCTTGTCCCCTTTTATGATCTTATAAAGGCAAATATTATCCTTTAAAGATAATTCAGTGATAATACTGTTTTTCAGGCTATCCTTCTGCCCTCTTAGTTCATGTGAAAAGAATGGTGACAGCAATCTGTAAGGGACATTCAGCGTCAAATCCTTCATTATCTTTTTCAGGTCAGCATCCTCACATTTGTAGATGAATTCCAGCAACTTTCTTTCATCGCAGTTTGCAGGATATGCATATTTTAAGGCAATATGGCTGATAGGCTTCTTTAAATTATCAAAGACTCCGAAGCTTAATTTGTATTGCATTGTAGGATACCAGGCATACACTATCATTCTGGAGATGAGCTTATTAAATTCTATTTCTGTTTTTCCATGGCTTACTTCATCCAGTATTGCAAGGAGCCAGTACATCTTATAACTTGCAACAACTCTCTCCTCATCCAGCAGTCTTGAAAAGGTTCTGAAATCAACCTTAGTGCTAGCTGGAACTATATCCTTAATGTTTAGGGTACCTATCCCCAGTTCAGTTATCTCTCTCATAGACCTTCTGGAGGACTATTCCTTCCTGGAATCCTCCTCTTTCCCCCTTCTTCTCTTCCCTTTTCCTTAAAAGCTCCTCTTCACTGAACCCCAGATTATCCGCAAGCCCAAACAAAACCTCCATTATATCCGCAAGTTCTTCAAGATTCCTGTCTTCCTTGAACTCTGAAATTTCCTCCTCAAGCTTTGAAACTAGAAGTTCCAGCTGCTCTTTCTTATCCGCTTTTATGTAATCACATTCCTTGCCTGATTTTTTTATAATCTCCGGTATCTTATCTCTCACTAATTTACTGTATTCCTTCATTTTAATCTCCTTATCCGGTTCAATCTCCGGGAACCCTGATGTTTCCTATATATTCTTATAAATATATATTGTTATATTCATATATTCATTTATTCTTAATGAAATCTGCCATCATACTATTCCTGAACACCTCTATAAATTATTTTTACTGCCTGGACAGCGCCTCCCGTAATTGTTTTAACTCTTCTTCACTCATAGGTTCCTTGTATAATTCATTAACCAGCCAGAGACCACTTTCTCTTATCTTTGCTTTTGGGGAAAAGCGTCCTAACCATCCCTCTGATGGGAAGCATTCTTTGCATAGGGATACTGTTGAAATCAGCCTGGATTCCAAAGCCAGCCTCTGATCCTTCCCCTCTGCAGGAATAACGCAAAAGGAAAAATTGTTTCGTATATATTCGCTTATTTCTTTTTCTATACTTTTTTGATATTCCCTATTGATCAGTGATGAATATCTGGTCTTATCTTCTCTTGAGGTAGCTTTAAGTTCTCAAATCTTTATATATTCATCATTCCTTTTATTTATGGAGAACCATTACGGAAACTTAACTTATGCATGTTGATTTCTTCGAGAGTTGAAAGAAGAAGCGGCATGCATAAGTTATATAGTTGAAGTTGGTTCTCTTAAAATGCATCTACCGATATTTTTCCTGAATATGCTTCTGTCTTTATTCTCATTGACAAAATGCTGTTTCAGACGTGAAGGAAGCTGATTTTTTTCCTGTATGGGTGCCGATTCTCACTATCCTGTCTCCATCATGTCCATATTCGTTCTTTTCAAATAAAATATATACCCCATTCTTAGGTATGCTTTTCTTATCAAAAGGGAATCTGAACCTTTCCAGATTTCTGAGCATCTTATGCAGCTTGCAGCAAACTTCACTCATTTTAATGCTCCCTTCAAAATTTGTTTCCTTATATAAAAACACTTCTTTTGTTCTCAGATTGTTAACATTTGCGTTTTACATCCATATGACCATTTTACCAGTTTTTATGATTAAATGAAAGATTATCCAACTCATTTCGACATAAATTTGAACAATTTATTAACAAAAATTTATCCAAAATGGTAATACAGACTGCCATCATTCATTAAGAATAACAACAGTCTGTATTATAATTTTTTATCCAAATAATTTCATTGCCGTCACAATTACAATGGTACCATTAAATGCAAGATTACATATAAAATGTGAGGTCATGGTTATATAGATGTTTCTGGTTTTTATATATGACATTGTGAAAGGCAGTGACCAAATACAGGCAATAAGAAATCCCAATGGTTTCAATGAATGTTCACTTGCATATAGTAAAGTTCCAATAACAGAGGTAATGAACAATGAAATATTATTATCAAATTTTATTATTCCTTTTCTATAAAAAGCCTCCTCTGCTATTGGTAGAAGTAAGATTGTTGTAAAAGCAAATGCAAAAAGTGTCTGTACATTAACTACTTTGAAGACTCCCATACCATCATTGACATTTGGAAATAACGACAATATCATTGAACCAATTTCAAATGCTGCAATAATTGACATTACTGTATACAATACAGGAAACCAAAATCCTTTACCTTTTTTCCATTCATACCATAAATCTTTAACGCTTATATCCATTATAGCTGTAAAGTATACTGCCAGGCCTGAATAAAATATCAAATCCCAATAAATCCTGTCTTTAGAATCGAATATATCCCCAAAAAGCAAATATATTAAATGCCAAATAACTGGTGCCATTAAAAATTTCATTGTCTTATATGATGTAATTGCCTTATTTATATCTTTTGAAATAAAACAGTTCTTAAACACTTGAATTCTCCTTTTTATTAACCATAATATCAATTTCCTGAGTTTCATCAGCCAGATATCTGGCAAATATTCAACTGTGATACTTTCCTCAGGCATATGCAGAAGATTTTCCTCCAGCACTTCTTCAGACATTACCTGCATCAGGTAATCCTTCACCTCTTAATCTGCATACTTCTATTTTACCAAAATTTAAGGGTGGTTTTAGGATATAAAATCAACAAATATTACTATCTTTCAGCAGGTAATAAAAAAATAACAGGACTGCCATCATTCTTAAAGAACAACAGCAGTCCTGTATTAATACATATTTCGAGAGAGCCAATTTGACTTGTTCAAAATTTCGGCAAATTCCTTTTAAAAATGGAAAAAGAGCACCTGTCAGCAGAACAAATACTCTTTAGGGAAAATGTATCTTATGTATTCATGGTTCTTTTCGATGTGCGGCTTCTGATAAGAAGCCATTGGGTTACAGTAAAATATTTTTGTACGCTCAATTCCATATGAATCATACTCAATAATCTCCTGGATTTTTAAACTCTGATCCATTATCTGTTAATATAATTGTGAAGCTTCGCTTAAA
>JBEHWK010000041.1:0-23383 GCA_040217795.1 Clostridiaceae bacterium | reverse complement strand
AAGCGTTCTCCGATTTTATCCAATGCGGAAGTGAATTGTGAGAATAGAAGCAGCTTACCGCCGGAATTAATATGTTCATTGATAAGCTCCATTGCAGCATCCATTTTTCCGCTGCCTCCATCATAATCCTCTGATATAAGTGAAGGATCCAGGCATATCTGCCTTAGTTTGGTTAAATATGAAAGTATCTCAATTTTACCATCTTTATTGTTCTTCATTACAGCTTTTGCTCTTTTTATATAGTTACTGTATAGAGCCTTTTGGGAAGCAGTCATTTCAACTAAAAGTTTCTTTTCTATTTTATCTGGCAGTTCCCTGATTACCTCTTTTTTAGTTCTTCGTAAAATAAAAGGCTTTATCAACAGCTTAAGGCTTTCTAAGTTATGAACTCCTCTTTGAATGAATTTCTCCTCAAAATTTTCTTTAGAGTACAAATATCCCGGCATTACAAAATCAAATATAGACCAGAGTTCCCCCAGATTGTTTTCAATGGGAGTTCCGGTTAAAGCAAATCTTGTTTTTGCTTTGATTTCCTTTATAACTTTTGTATTTTGAGTTGAAGCATTCTTGATGTTCTGTCCCTCATCAATGATGCAGAAGTCGAAAACAGTATCCCTATAGTGATTTATATCTGCTCTCAGGGTTCCATAGGTAGTAAGGATTACATCATATTCACTTATGTTGTTTATGGTTTCAATTCTTTCAGGTCCATGCACTATTGAAACTTTTAAGCCGGGAGCAAACTTCTGAAGTTCCTCCTTCCAGTTATAAATCAAAGAAGTAGGGCAAACAATCAGGGTTTTCTTATTTTTTTCTGATAATAAAAAGGCTATAGTCTGAATTGTCTTGCCTAGTCCCATTTCATCTGCCAGTATTCCGCCAAAACCTGTTTCACTTAAGGTCTTTAACCATTTATAGCCCTTAAGCTGATATTCTCTCAGGGTGCCATTGAAACCATCAGGCAAAGCTATATCCCTGTTATTTATATCAGCCAGTTTATTTTCCAGCTCCCTTAGTTCATCAGAGCCTTTGATAAATCCTGATCCCCTGCTGTTTATATTTTCATATAAAAATAAAGCTTTGCTTTTTTCTAATTTCACTTTGCCATATTCCAAATCTTCATTTAAATTCAATACTTCAAAAAGGTTGAAGAAGCTTCTTACACCGTCATCCTCAAAATCCAAAAAATCATTGCTTCCTGTTTTATAAAACCTGTTCCCAGCCTTATAAGATTCAAAAGCATTGTTCAACTCCTCGTTTCTCACATCTCCTATATTGAAGTCAAAGTCATAGTATCCATCCATCCCATATAATTCTGCTTTAATGGAAGCTGAATTATATATTTTTCTATCGCTGAGTCCCTTGCCGAAAGTAACCTTTCCCAGAGAGTGAATGCTGTTTCCCCGTCTTGTTAATATATTAAACAGTCCATCATCTCCGCCAGTAAACAGGAATCTGTTATTTATTTTTGTAAAGCTGTTTTTCTCCATTTCCATAAGGAGCTTCTCTTCTTTTTTATGATCTCTTATGAATGTAGATGTACTGCTATTTCCATTCAGTATATTGATTTTTATGCTGCCATAGTTCACGAGTATATCACAAAAAAATTTCCCCTCATCTTCAAACATAAAAAACTCAGGCTTTAATGAATCAGATGCGAAGTTCCTTAAACTCTCTGAAATATTGATGTTTTCTGAAATGCTGCCCAGGATGGAAAGCAGCTTAGTATAAGTATTTATATCTTTTCTGTAAACAATTCTGCCATGAGTATTAAGTTTTTCGTGCAGAGCAGAATATTTCTCAATCTGATTTTTTGAAGGAAGATAAAGCTGGTTTTTAAAGAAATAAACATCATTATTTGAATTCAAAGGAATCGGAAGCTGCTTGTGAGTTGTTAAAACTATGCGTTCCTTATCTTCTTTCAGGTTAAAGGTTACAGGTAAATCTTTATGTAAAATGGGTACTGTAAATTCTATATAATCAAATTTGAATTTGATTTTTCTGTTTTTTATGCCCTCTAAAAATGATTTTAGTTCATGAGGCTGAAGTATAAGTTTTTCACTTCCTGAAGCTGTCTGCACTTCATAATACAAAGAGTCCTTTTCTGTTTTTCGAATAAGCCTGGAAATATCCGTATTTTCAAGTCTTTTATATCCTTCTCCAGATTTCTTTTTCGAATCATCCCTTGTTTCATTCCTGTCCTTTGGCAGCAGACTGAAAAATTTATAAGCTGAAGCAGTTATGTGACTGCACATGAAGGTATATCCCTTTGAAGCAAACTCTTTGAACTCATCACAAGAACATTCTGCTCCCTCCAGTTTTTTCTTCTGAAGATTAATCTTAATATGGGTATTAAATTCTTTAGGTTTACTTTTATCCTTCACTCTGCCATAAATATGATATATATTATCTATCTTTTTACCTTTAAGATAAGTAACTAAACCTTTGTTAAAAGCATCTTCCCCTTCTTTTTTCATAGCATTGGAGGCAGATTTAAGCACTATTGATTTCAATTCATTTGTTTTCAAGCAATCCCCCCTTTCATATCAGCAATAATATTTTATCACAGATTATACACATCTTTTTTATGGTGTAAATCCTGTTTTATCAGCTTCTGTTATCTCACGAATTACTCTGCATGGCACGCCTGCGGCTATAACGTTTGAAGGTATGCTTTTTGTAACTACGCTTCCGGAACCTATTATAACATTATCACCTATAGTGACACCTTGATTTATATGTACACCAGCTCCAACCCATACGTTGTTTCCTATTTTAACAGGTTTTGCATAACATGCTCCTGCAGCTCTCTCTTGAGGGTCTGCTGCATGGTTTGAGGTGTAGATGCCTACTCTTGGTCCAAATAATACATTACTTCCTATTTCTATTCCGCCGCCGTCTAACATTACACAGTCGAAATTTGCATAGAAATTATCTCCCAGTGTTATATTGAAACCAAATTCACATCTGAATGCAGGTTCAAAGTGAACTCCTTTTCCTATGTGTTTAAGGAGTCTTTTTAATATTTCCTCCCTTTCTTTCTGAGGTCTTCCAAAACTGTTGTTATATTCATTTGTAAGGAACACAGTTTTTTCTCTTGCGTTAATCAGCTCCGGGGTTAGGTCGTTGTACATCTTTCCGGATAATATTAATTGTTTTTGCTCTTCAAGTGTCATTATAAAACCTCACCTCTTACTTTAAAATCAATCACTTCTTGAAGTAATTTTTTAACTTATATGTTAAATAATATCATGTTGTCTGAATTTCTCACAACTAATTCTTCAGGTGATAATTTATCGAACTGGACTCCGTCAATACCGTTTATGCAAAGATCAACGACTTCTATTTAATGAATTTGAATTATTTGCTTAGGGGATCAGTAAGGAAATACTTATATCAAGAGAAAGACCTCCGTGATATAATATTATTAGAATATTCAATAAAGATGGAACGGTGAATGCGAGGGAGCATTTGAACGTTACCCCTCAAATATAGTGAATCGCCCGCCGACCAAACACGGTGGGCTTATTTTTTTCTCAGAGGTGGGATATCTATGTCAACAAAAAAGACGACTTTGCATCCAATGGATAATATACATAAAGAAGAAGACGAGAATTTTTCCACAGTACTATTAGAAATGGCAGGTTCAGAAACAGATTTCGTCCTGAAGAGGCTTGAAACAAATTTAAAAGGATTAAATGAAGAGGAAGTCAGCTCACGAATAAAACAGTACGGGTTGAATGAGATAGCGCGAGAAAAGCCTCAATCAGCCATGATGCACTTTATTAATAATTTAAAGAATCCTCTGGTAATCTTACTTGCCGCACTAGCTGTGCTCTCTTACCTGACAGGTGACTTAAGGGCGACTTTGGTCATTTCCTTAATGGTAGTATTGGGAGTTACCCTGCGTTTTTTTCAGGAACTGCGTGCAGATAATGCAGCAGAAAAACTTAAAGCCATGGTTAGCAACAAGGCAGCTGTGATACGTGATGGTAAAGAAAAAGAAATACCTCTCAAGATGTTAGTACCCGGGGATATCATAAATTTGGCGGCAGGGGATATGACACCGGCAGATGTGCGAATACTATCTGCCAAAGATCTTTTTCTGAATCAGGCGGCACTCACAGGGGAAGCACTGCCCGTTGAGAAAAACCCGGATCCGGCTGCAAAAGACATAAACAACCCCCTTGAAATTGCTAACCTATGTTTTTTAGGCTCAAACGTAGTGAGCGGAACCGCTGTTGCAGTAGTGATCCATACCGGAGAAAAAACATATTTTGGCTCCCTGTCTGCCAGCATTGTTGAGGAACGGGAATTGACCAGCTTTGATAAGGGAATAAACGGCTTCACTTGGATGATGATTCGTTTTATGGCCATCATGGTACCTGTTGTATTCCTTGCAAATGGAATCAGTAAACATAACTGGCTGGAGGCTTTCCTGTTTGCCATGGCAGTGGCAGTTGGTCTGACTCCGGAAATGATGCCAATGATAGTATCAGTGAATCTTTCCAAGGGTGCACTGATGATGTCTCGTAAAAAGGTAATCGTCAAGCGCCTGAACTCCATTCAGAATTTTGGCGCCATGGACGTGTTGTGCAGTGATAAGACTGGTACCCTCACACAAGGGAAGATTGTATTGGAAAAGCATCTTGATGTACATGGAGAATCAAGTGCCAGAGTCCTCCATTATGGATACCTGAACAGTTATCATCATACAGGATTGAAGAACATTATGGATGAAGCCATACTTGATCATGGTGAATTGGAAGAAACCCTGAAAGCAAATGTGAAATATCGTAAGATTGATGAGATCCCATTTGATTTCATCCGCAAACGGATGTCAGTTATTGTGGAGGATGAAACCGGTTTAAATACTCTGATATGCAAGGGTGCAGTTGAAGAAACTATGGGGTGCTGCGATCGAGTGGAAATTGATGGTAAAGTCTTTCCTATGCTGCCTGAATATAGAGAAAACGCAAAAAAAATAGTGAGCGATCTGAACGCTCAGGGGTTTCGTGAAGTTGCACTGGCATATAAGGAAATGCCGGGTGCTTCAGATAATCCTGTTTACCAGGTTAACGATGAATCGCAGCTTGTGCTTCTGGGTTTTTTATCTTTTCTTGACCCGCCGAAAGAATCGGCTTCAGAGGCACTGAAGCAATTAGATGCTTTGAATGTAGCTGTAAAGATTCTGACTGGTGATAATGAGGTTGTTACAACCTATATTTGCAGAGAAGTAGGACTATCCATTGAAAACATTTTGCTCGGTTCGCAAATTGAGGCAATGAATGAGGAGGAACTTGCTAAAGCAGTAGGCACTACCAGCATATTTGCGAAGCTTGCTCCAAATCAAAAAGAACAGATTATCCGTGCTTTACAAATCAACGGACACGTTGTTGGTTTTATGGGTGACGGTATCAACGATGCGCCGGCATTAAAGGCTGCAGATGTAGGTATTTCTGTGGACAGTGCCGTGGATATTGCCAAGGAATCCTCGGATATAATTCTGCTGGACAATAATCTGAAGATTTTGGAGCAGGGTGTAATGGAAGGACGGCGTGTGTTTGGAAACATTATTAAGTATATTAAGATGGCAGCCAGTTCTAACTTTGGAAATATGTTCAGTGTTGTAGGGGCAAGCGTTTTTCTGCCATTCCTGCCAATGCTGCCAATCCAGGTGTTAACCAATAATTTGTTATATGACTTTTCGCAAACAACGATTCCTTCCGATGAGATTGATTCAGACTGGCTGAAGAAACCTCGTCAATGGAAAATTAGCGGGATTCAGAAATTCATTTTATTTATAGGGCCTATAAGTTCAATATTTGATTATATGACATTCTTCATTATGCTTTATTTGTTCAATTGCTGGAATAATCCTGCTTTGTTTCATACTGGCTGGTTTGTAGAATCAATTTTTACCCAGACCTTGATTATTCACGTTATTCGAACAAATAAGATTCCGTTTATTGAAAGTCGGGCAAGCGGGCCTCTTATTGTTTCTTCCATGGTCATTGTTTCAGCGGGTGCCTGGTTGACAATTTCACCTATAGCCGAAACTCTGGGCTTTGTCCCACTACCTCTCCTTTACTGGCTGCTGTTGGCAATGATGATGATAGGTTACATATTCCTGACTCAACTGGTTAAGACTTGGTTTATTCGTAAATTTGGGGATTAATCATTTGTGAATACTTAAAACAGGTGGTCGGCAAGAAACAGTCACCCATGAGAAAATGGAGATAATCAAATCATAAAAAGTTGAGTTTTAGTAAAGTTTCACTATACAGTAAGAAAGCACTTTGTTTTCAAAAAAACAGGTGCTTTTTTAAATGTAAAAAATTATGTAAAATTACCCTTGATTGGATTAATAGTTTAAAGTATAATGAATTAAGCGAAACATACTAGTCATATTAATTGAACATAAAATCATATTAAATCAATAGGATTTGTATGAACTTATGTTGAATTCATATTAAGTCAATATGGATAGTATGAGTTAAGTTAGGCGTAAATTCATACTAGTCCAATAGAATTAGTATGAGTAAATACAGCTGTTAATTCATATTAAATCAATATGAATAATATGGGTTTGTGAAGTGTTGTAATTTATTAATAAAAACAGGTTTTAAGAAATAACATTAAGATTTATTGGGGGGATGAGAAAGATGAGTAGAGATTTTGATGAAAATATGACTCAATTAGTGTCACAAATTGCTGTGAATTATAGACAAAACCCTGCTTTTTCGTCGAATTACTCCTGTGATTTAGCTGATAAAGCTGAAATTATAGAAATTCTAAATGAATTAAGACAATTGATATTTCCGGGCTTTTTTCAAAAGAAGAAATTATCAGTTAATACAATAGAATACTACATAGGTGATCTTTTACTTAGTATCGAAGAAAAACTTCATAGACAGATAAAATGCGCATTATTACATAAGAATCAGATTAATAATGAATTTGAGGATTCATACCTGGAAGAAAAAACAAATAAAATCTGCTTAACATTTTTAAAATTTTTACCTAAGATACAAGAATATATCAGTACTGATGTTGAGGCAGCGTATGAGGGAGATCCGGCTGCTGGAGATATAGAACAAATTATATTTTCATATCCGGGGATATTTGCAGTCAGTATTTATAGAATGGCTCATGAGCTTTATAAATTGTCAGTGCCATGGATTCCAAGGATTATGACGGAATATGCACATAGCGAAACAGGAATTGATATTAATGCAGGCGCCCAGATTGGAAAATACTTCTTCATAGATCATGGGACAGGCGTTGTTATTGGAGAAACTTGTATCATTGGAGATAATGTAAAGTTATATCAGGGAGTAACATTAGGGGCTTTGTCAACCAGAGGGGGGCAAAATCTTCAAGGCACAAAAAGACATCCAACAATTGAAGATAATGTAACTATATATTCAGGAGCTTCTATTTTAGGAGGGGATACTGTTATCGGAAAAAATTCAATTATAGGCGGAAATGCATTTATTACAAAATCAGTTCCAGGGGATACAAGGGTTAGTGTTAAAAATCCGGAACTTAAATTTAAAAATAGTAAACCTGAAGAACTTCAGCAGGAATTTATATTTAATTGGGTAATATAAAAATTTTTAAAAACAAAATATAAATTACTAAAATATAAGGTCATTTAAGGGGGCTGTATTTTATAAGGGAGGTTAAATTCATGGGGGATAATATCGGGAAAACAAATATACTAGATACAATTGGCAATACACCATTATTTCAATTAAAACGGGTTACAGATACATTGGATGGAGTAAATGTCTATGTAAAAGCAGAATATTTTAATCTGAGCGGTTCAGTAAAAGACAGGGCAGCCTATGCTATGATTCAGGACGGAATAAACAGCGGACGGTTGACTAAAGATAAAACTATTCTTGATGCAACCAGTGGTAATACAGGAATTGCCTATGCGGTGATTGGTGCTGTATTAGGGTATAAAGTAGCACTTTGTTTACCAAAAAACACCAGTGGGATACGTAAGCTGCTGCTTAGAGCATTTGGTGCTGAACTTATTGAAACCAGTCCATTAGAGAGCTCTGATGGAGCTCAATTAAAAGCTGTGAAACTGGCAAAAGAAAATCCTGATAAGTATTTTTACCCGGACCAGTACAATAATGATGCAAACTGGAAGGCACATTTAAATGGTACTGCACCGGAAATATGGGAACAAACTAATAAAAAAGTTACTCATTTTGTTGCTGGCATGGGTACATCAGGAACTTTTATGGGGACAGCAAGAGGATTAAAACAGCTTAATCCTGATATAAAAACAATTGCCATGCAGCCGGATTCACCATTACATGGATTGGAAGGTATGAAGCATATGAAAAGTACTATTATACCGGGAATTTATGATCCAAGCCTTATAGACCATACTATTGAAGTCAGGACAGAGGATGCTGAAGCTATGGTATTAAGGCTTGCAAAAGAAGAAGGGATATTTGTAGGAATAAGCTCCGGGGCAAATGTAGTGGCAGCATTGAATTTGGCAAAAACTCTGGACAAGGGTTCAGAAGTGGTAACAATCTTATGTGATAATGGATACAGATATGTAAATGATGAAATTTGGAAGGGGGGTGGTGCATTTTGATAAAGTGTACCAAAGAAATAGAAAAAGCAATAAGAGAGTTTGGAGAACAGCAATACCCAAATGAATGTTGTGGTTTACTCTTTGGTAAAATCAATTCTGACAACAGTAAGGAAATTACTGAAATTTTACCTATATCCAACGCGCAGAAGGAGGAAAACAGATATAATCGTTTTTTAATTACAGCAAAAGATATGATTAAGGGTGAACTTTATGCACGAAACCATAAAACAGATATAATCGGTTTTTATCATTCTCATCCGGATCACCCTGCAAAGCCATCACAGTTTGATTTAGAGCATGCATGGCCAGTATATTCTTATATTATTGTATCAGTAATAAAAGGAAAGGCTGACTTAATGACATCCTGGGTATTGTCAGCAGACAGAACTGAATTTGAAGAAGAGCAGATAATATAATGTTTCGAAATAAAAAAAGAAAAGGGGTATAACCATGGCAATAACTATATTAATTCCAACAGCACTTAGACAATTTACAGATAATTTATCAGAAATTGAAGTGGAAAATTCTCAAACAGTAAATGAGGCATTAGAGAACTTAGTTACAGAATATAGCGACTTGAAGAGACACTTATTTACAGAAGAGGGCACTCTTCGCAGTTTTGTAAATGTATATATTGGTGAAGATGATATTCGTGAATTAAACGGAGTAGATACAAAATTAAAAGAGGATGAAACTTTAATTTTAGTTCCCTCTATTGCCGGAGGAGTATAGGAGGTAAAAGAGAATGTCAGATGAATTAACAAAAAAAGAATATCTTCGTTACAGCAGACACCTTATTTTACCGGAAGTAGGTTTAGAAGGACAGCTGAAATTAAAAAACAGTAAAGTTTTGTTAATTGGTACAGGTGGTCTTGGAGCACCCCTTGCTATGTATTTGGCAGCAGCAGGTGTTGGTACAATTGGAATTGTGGATTTTGACTTTGTAGATGAATCAAACTTGCAAAGACAAATTATTCATAGTACAAGAGATATCGGACGTCCAAAGATTGCTTCTGCAAAGGACAGGATTAAAGCAATTAATCCCAATGTTAATGTAATTGCAATTGAAACAAGATTAACCAGTGAAAATGCCTTGGACATAATTAAAGATTATGATGTAGTAGCAGATGGGACAGATAATTTCCCGACACGTTATCTGGTGAATGATGCCTGCGTATTACTTGGCAAGCCTAATGTATATGGTTCCATATTCAGATTTGAAGGACAAGTTAGTGTATTTGGTGCAAAAGATGGTCCTTGCTACAGATGTTTATATCCAGCTCCACCACCACCAGGTTTCGTGCCATCCTGCGGAGAAGGCGGAGTCCTTGGAGTATTGCCGGGGATTGTTGGATGCATACAAGCTAATGAAGTAATTAAACTTATTATCGGCAAGGGAGATCCTTTAGTTGGAAGATTATTGCTCATTGATGCACTGAAAATGAAATTCAGAGAATTGAAATTGAAAAAAGATTCAAAATGTCCTGTATGCGGAGAACATCCAGAAATAACAAAGCCAATTGATTATGAATTTTTCTGCGGTTTAAAGAGGCCGGGAGATGAAGAAATTCAGGTGGATGAAATTGAGCCGGCAGATTTGAAAGCACGATTTGATGCTGGAGATGATGTACAAATTATCGATATGAGGGAACCTCATGAACTAGTCATGGGAAAATTGCCAAATACAAAGGCGATTCCATTTGGACAAGTAATTCGCCGTATGAATGAACTGGATCCTGGTAAAGATACAGTCTTTGTGTGCAAAATAGGCGTACGAAGTGTACTTGCTATTCGTGCATTAAAAGAAGCAGGATATACAGGTAACTTATTTAATTTACGTGATGGTATTAATGGTTGGGCAAATGATATTGATCCAAGCATTATACAATATTAAAACATGGCTAAAAATTTAGCCAAATAAAAATAAATGGAGGAATGTTATATGTCAGAAACAAAAAAACAGGCAGTTCTGAATGCTAAAACAGCATACAATCTTGCCAATGTCACAAAAACAGCACCAATATATGAGAATGTTACACCAAAGTATCTTCCAAAGCTATTAGAGTTTAAGGGTCTTGAAACTGGTATTTTCCGTGTAAACAAAGTAAAAGCGCAGGAAGACCTTTTAGATGTATTATGCTCTCAAACTAATAGTGATGTAATACCAGAAGGATTCATTAATTATGAAGAAAATCCAAGAGAATATATTTTAAATTCAATATCAACTATTATTAAGGTAGATACACGTGTATCCGACTTATATAGTTCTCCTTATAATCAAATCAATGAACAGCTTCGTTTGAGCATTGAAAGCATAAGAGAGCGTCAGGAAAGTCAATTAATCAATAATGACGATTATGGCTTATTAAAAAATGTACCGGAATCACAAAAGATACAATCAAGAACAGGGTCTCCTACTCCAGATGATTTAGATGAATTAATTACAAAAGTGTGGAAAGAACCTTCATTCTTTTTAGCACATCCAAGAGCAATTGCTGCTTTTGAAAGAGAAGCTACACGACGTGGAGTGCCACCTGTAACAACTACAATTGATGGAGCACCGATATTAACCTGGAGAGGAATTCCTATTATTCCGACAAATAAATTGCTGGTAGACGGACATAGAGATCCAAAAAGCCAGGCAGGAAAAACAAACATTCTTTTAGTTCGTACTGGTGAAGAAAAACAAGGGGTTATTGGTCTTTATCAAACAGGTTTACCAGGAGAAAAATCAAGAGGATTATCAGTGCGCTTTATGGGCATTGACAACAAAGGAATAAGTTCGTACCTTCTTTCTATCTATTGCTCTGCAGCAATACTTTCAGATGATGCTATTGCAGTATTAGAGGATGTAGAAGTAGGTAACTATTATGACTACGAATAATCAGGATTTATCAAGTTACATAGGTAATTTAGCAGCAGAAAGTTTTCCGGAGTTTTCTGCTCCCAAGAAATCTGATGCGGCAAATTTTTATGATATAGCATCAACAAATACTTATGTTAAACCAATCTATACAGAAAGTAGTAAAGAAGATTATGCATTTCCAGATGGAGTGGATTTAGACGAACTTACAGCAGTGCCTAAAAGTACAATTTCTCCAGTGAATTATACAGGGGCAGCAGGTGCAATATCACCTGTTGTGGTATCAAATACAGATTTTAATGAAACATATACCCCAAGTTCTGTTTCATCTATTATACATGGTATAGATGTAGCAGCAGTCAGAAGGGATTTCCCGATTTTAAGGGAGAAAGTGGATGGAAAAGATTTAATATGGCTTGATAATGCAGCAACTACACAAAAACCTCAATCAGTAATTGATAGAATAAGTTATTTTTATCTGCATGAAAATTCTAACATTCACAGAGCAGCTCATACATTAGCTGCAAGAGCTACAGATGCATATGAAGAAGCTCGCAGTAAGGTGGCACAATTTTTAAATGCACCTTCAGCAGACAATATTGTATTTGTACGCGGTACTACAGAGGGAATTAACTTAATAGCCAGTTCCTATGGTAAAAAATATATTGGTAAAGATGATGAGATTATTGTTTCGCTTTTAGAACATCATGCTAATATAGTACCCTGGCAATTATTATGCGAGGAAACCGGAGCTAAATTAAGAGTTATTCCGGTAGATGATTCAGGACAGATCATATTGTCAGAGTATGAAAAATTATTTAACAGCAGAACAAAATTTGTTTCTGTTACTAATGTTTCTAACGCATTAGGTACAATTACACCAATTCAGGAATTGATTGCAATTGCACATGGTCATGGTGTAAGGATATTAATTGATGGAGCACAATCTGCTTCACATATTCAAACAGATGTACAAGCATTAGATTGTGATTTCTTTGTATTTTCAGGACATAAAATTTATGGACCAACCGGTATTGGAGCTATTTATGCTAAAAAAGAAGTTTTAGAACAAATGCGTCCTTACCAGGGTGGCGGCAATATGATACAGGATGTTACTTTTGAGAAAACAATATATCAGTCAGCACCAAATAAATTTGAAGCAGGAACTGGAAATATTGCAGATGCAGTAGGTCTTGGAGCAGCATTGGATTATGTTCAGAAAATAGGGATAAACAATATTTTTGCATATGAACATTATTTGCTGGAATATGGTATAGAAGTATTAAAGCAAGTTCCAGGCCTTAGATTTGTAGGGAATGCAAAAAATAGAACAAGTGTATTGTCTTTTGTTATTGATGGATATACCACAGAAGAAATTGGTAATGCATTAAAAGAAGAGGGAATTGCAGTACGTGCAGGACACCACTGCGCTCAGCCTATATTGCGAAGATTTGGTTTGGAATCTGCAGTACGTCCGTCAATAGCATTTTATAATACAACAGATGAGTTGGATAAGCTGGCGAATGTATTAAAATCTTTTGTAAAAAGATAAATGAATTTATGCTTCATACTCCTCTGAATGAAGCGCTCATGTGAAACAGACAATGGAAAAAATAAAAGCCTTTAGAAGGTGTCAATCATTTGATTGGCACTTTTTTTATTGTATAGGAAAGTGCATTCTTTCCTAACCAAAGTTGCATACTGGTTTTTATGGTTATAACTGGTATATAATTAAATTATAGGGGGAGAATATAAAATGAGGAATGCAGGTGATAGATTTGAAAGATCAGGAAATCATTGAAAAAGCAAGAAAAGCTTTTGATGAAGATTTTGCCAGGAATAATTATATGGAAAAACGTACTGGTGATGATGAACATTTAAAGGCAATCTTAAATTGTTTAAATATTGCTCCTGAAAGCAAAATACTGGATTTGGGAACAGGGAGAGGATATTTAGCATTTCCATTAGCGAAAATGAACAATGATAGTGAAGTTACAGGATTGGATATAGCTGTTAAGACATTGGCCGTGAATAGAGAAAAAGCTTCACAGATGGGATTAACCAATTTAAACTTTGTAGATTACAATGGAGTAAACTTTCCCTTTGAAAGAAATATGTTTGATTATGTTGTAACAAGGTATGCATTACATCATTTTCCTGATATTAATAAGACTTTTGAAGAAATAAGCAGAGTAGTAAAGCCTGGCGGAATGTTTTTTATTTCAGACCCCACACCAAATGAAAATGATGATATCAGGTTTATTGATACTTTTATGCAGATGAAAGATGATGGACATGTTAAGTTTTATACAAAAGATCAGTTCATGGAATTAGCTTACAGACATAATTTTATCCTTGAGGATTCTTTTAGCTCCGAGATACGGTTTCCCAGTGACAGAACAGAAAAGTATCTCAAAATAGCAGATAAAATTCACAAGAATATAATTGATGGTTATAACATTGACGTGAGAAATGGCCAGATTTATATTACTGAACAAGTAGTAAATCTGCTGTTTATAAAGCAGCAGTCATATCAAATTAATACTGCAAAGTGAGAAGAATCTTTTGGGGCTGTATCAGGTTTGTGTAAATACAAATCCTGATACAGCCCCTATTAGCATCATCTATAAATTATATATATCAGAAAACTCTATTTTAATCTTCTCTACATTGTTGTTATCTGTAAAATTGCCAAGTTCAGCAGCATTTTCATCTTCAGGTAAGAGTGTTACTGGAAGCTCTATTCTAAATTCACTTCCTTTGCCGAGGACACTTTTTAATTCAATTGTTCCATTATGCATAGCTACTAATTCCTTAATTAATGAAAGACCTATACCGCTGCCTTCTCTGTTTCTGGATAAAGACTTATCTACCTGAACAAATTTTTGAAATATGCACGCTTGATTTTCTGTAGGTATTCCTATTCCAGTATCTTTGACAGATATAACTATGCTATTTATTTTATCATATATGTTAACTTCTATACTTCCTCCACCAGGAGTAAATTTTACAGCATTAGATAATAAATTTAGTATGATTCTTTCCATAGCATCCAAATCAAAAGCCATAATTTTTTCTTCTACTTCAGTATCAAAAGTTATGGAAATATTTTTATTTTCTATATGGTCAACGACTGACATTACAATGTTTTCTACAGTACTCACTACATCATTATTTTGAAAATGTGTAAAAAAGTGACCGGCATCAATTTTGGTTATATCTATAAGATTACTTATAATTCTAAGGAGCCTGTAGCAGTTTTGTCTCATACTAGATGTATATTTTTCTATGTGAATGTTGTTTTTTAACTCTATAACCTGAAGAGCACTAAAAATTATATTTAATGGAGTTCTAAGTTCGTGAGAAATATTTGAAAAAAAGTTAGTTTTTAAATTATCATAGTATATTAACTCATTGATGAGTTTTTCATTTTCTTCATTTAGTCTATTTTCCGTTATATCACGACCTAATACAACCAGTCCTTTACGAGTTCCATCAGTATTAAATAATGGAATTCTTAAAGTATCATAAATTTTGTTGCTTTGTTCCTCTTCATTCCATATAACTTCTTCACTTCTATATATGGATCCTTTTTCCCATGCCTTTTTATCATTACTTTCAATGGCTTCAAGCAGCTCCTTTGATGAAATTGACAGATTACTTGACTTATTGATATGCAATAATTTTAAAGCCGCATTGTTTACTTCCGCAAACCTGTCCTCATGATCTTTAAAATAAATTATGTCGGGAGTGGCATTTATCAAAGTATTTAACAAGCTCTCATTATCAGATAATAACTTTTCGGCAAATTTTCGTTTGTATATATTGATACGCAAAAGCAGCACTCCGAGGCCAGCTGCGAATAAGATTATAACAAGACCTGTAAGGGCTCTTCTTTTGTCAATGGAAAAAGATTCTTCAGGTTTATTAATTACCACTGAACCCTCAGGTAAAGAGGTTAAATCAATGCCGAACTTTTTAAGTTGTGTGTAATTAAACTCATATCTATGTGAAGTATCTTCAGTAATTTGTATATCAGAAGCTTTTTCACCATCTAATATCCTTAAGGCCAAATTACCTATACTTTCCCCATAGTTACTGCCATCTGTAATTACTCCCCCTATACTTTGATTAACATTACTTAAGTACGCTCTGGAGTATACAGGTATATTACAATCTTTAAAAAGGAAATCCGCAGTATCTACCATTGTGAGTGGTTTACCATTATTGTTTTTAAAATCAGCACTAAAATAAATAATGGTATTCTTAGGTAAATTATTTATTTCTTCTTTAAGCTTTAAAATATCTTCTTCATCAGAAAATAAAAAATCCACCTTGTTTGCATATAAGGGTGCAAAATCATTAATAAGACTTTTATGATTTATTCCTTCAACAGTTTTGTTTGTAATTACAAAAACATGTTTAGCATTTGGAGTAAGCTTTAAAGCAACATCAATGGTATTTTTAACATCAGGATTTTTTGTTATTCCTGTAATAAGGGGATGATCATTAAGTACAGACTTATCAAAATAAGTTATTCCGCCAAACACAACAGGAGTGTTGGGAAACAGGTTTTTACCATACTTTAGTACAAAATTAAATGCAAAGTCAAATGCATTATCATCTAATGTAATCACAGCATCAAATTTAGTGTTTTGAAATTTGTATTTATATAAATTATAAAGTTCCTGAGAATATTCATTTAGGGAGCTGCTATTGCAATCCATGTATTCAATGGTAACATTTATATTTTTTTTACTGTTTATAATCTCTGAATCGATTGAAGATATAATATCATTCTCCCAATCCATGGACTTAATTCCCTTTGAAAAACTATTTTCCTTACCTTTTGAATGCAAAATCAGTACATTTTTGGGAGTTTCGCTTTCAGCATAAGCAGGTTTTTCAAAGGATACAACAAAGATAATAAAAAATATAAGGAAAATGCTTTGTTTTGTATATTTATTATGATTCATAAAATTCAAGACCTCCTGAAAATTGGGGGTTTTTATCTTAACAGTGTTTCTTTCTATAATAATGGCTACAAGTATATTACTATATAATTGGACAAAACTCTAGAAAAAATGCTGTTTTTATTTAATAATGAGGCCTAGTATTGCAGAAAGAGAAGCTGCCTGCATTGCTGTAACTATAGCACCATTAACATCAGCAATGTTCACATCCATACCTTCAATATCACAACGGGTAAAATCTATTCCTTTAAGGCTTGTAAAATTCATATGGGCCTTAAGTAAATCAGACTCTTGAAATTCAACTTTTGTAAAATTTGAATTTTTGAAATCCGAGAAACGTAATTGACATTGACGGAATGCAACCTGCTTACAATTAGAATAACTAAAAGAAGCATATTCACTATTGCAATTTTCAAAAACTGCATCTCTCAGGGTAGCTTCACTTAAATTAATACCAATAATTTTACAATTTATAAATTCTACTCTATGTAATGAAGCTTCATTAAAATCTACATTTGATAAATTGCAATTTATAAATCTTACATCAACCAAATCTATTCGTCTGAATGCTATCTTATTAAAAACAACATTTTTAAATATTACTTGTTCAAAAATTATTCTATCTGCTTCCTGGTTTTCTAAGGAGCAGTCGCTAATTGTTCCTGATGAAAATATAGTTTCGTCCACAATATTTTCTCCGGACAGTTCTATGATATCCAGGTATTTATCCAATTTAGGTCTTGCAACCTTCATTTTAATTTTCTTCTCCTCCATAGGAAGTACCTCCATCTTAACTTACAGCATTACAGTGATTATATATGTAATGATACCCTGTCTTTATATATTATTGCAAATTAAGTTGAGATGATATGGATAAGCTTCCACTTATCCACAGAATTCTGTAAAATAGAATTTGAGAAGTATTGATATGCAATATCCCTAAGGGATGAAAAAGAAGGGGGAGGGAGATTAAAATGAAAACTAAAAGGCAACTTTTTTATGGAGAATCATCATTAAAGTTTTATACCAGAGAAGACATCATAAGAGGTAAGATTATAAAAATAAATCCTGCTATAATTACTATATTAGATAAATTAAATAAATCAATGGATGTAAACTTAATACAAGAAAAAGTACTGGCAGAAGCAGAAATTTTATTGAAGCAAGGCAATATATATACCTTACATGTGGATATAAACTTTGAGGATTATAGTAACTTCCCAAGTAACGGACCAGCTATTAACTCTCATATCTTTAATGTGGATTTTATTGAAAGGTTGAACAGATTAAGTGAATCATATTCAGCGTTTTTAAACATTCATCTTCTTACAGATTACCCCAAAAGGCATATTCAGGATATTAAACATATAAAGGTTGGGGCAATTTGTTTCCAGTTAGAAGTAGTAAAAAATAGTAAAGAACTTAGTGAAATTATAGATGAAATAATGGAAGCTGGAGCGTGTGCAAGTCCGGTAATTGAAGTCATTGGAACAGAAAAGTTTATACCCGGAACTAAACAGCAGGTACTGAAATTCATATCACCATTTCAAGATAAAATAGGAATGTTAACATTTCAAGTGGAGACAACAGGTGCCCGTTCAAATAATGCATTAGGAATGCTTGCTTCAAACGAAGCAGCGGACTACATTGATTTTTTTGTTAACAATTTTGAAGGAACAATTCAGATACAAGGGGGTATTACTACTAAAACCATAAGCTCAGCTATTAAGCTGGGATGTGAATTTTTAGTTTGCGGTACAGAAATATTTAATAATAAATCAGGCTATTCTTCTACAGAAGTTATAGAAAATATGCTGGAACAATCAGAGAAGATATTATTAAGTGGCACACAAAAATAAAGAAGTTAGTTTCTTAAAACAGAAACTAGCTTCCTTCTGTTACTATTACATATTGTAAACTTCGCCTGGCTTTAAATACCCGCTTGCTATAAGGACATCACTGATATTATGCCTATTCACAACTATTGGTGTAAGAATGATTGAAGGGACATTTATTTTACCATTATTTATAAGTAAATCTTCAGTTACAGGCTCATTACAGGCTGATTTTACTGCAGCATCCACAGCAATGCGGGCTTCCTCCCTGTCATCCTTAAACACTGTCATTGACTGAGTTCCTTCAATTATTCTTCGAACAGCATCCAAGTCGGCATTTTGCCCTGTTACCGTCACCTTACCTGCTAAACCCTGTGCTTTCAATGCTTCAATTGCACCACCTGCTGTAGTATCATTTGGTGCTAATATAGCATCAATATTGTTATTATTATCAATCAAAGCCTGTTCCACTATCTTAAAAGCAATCTTTGGATCCCAATTCTTTACTGCTTTATCTGCAGCTATCTTTATATTACCTACGCTGACCAGAGGTTGTATATATTCCATTGCACCATTCTTATACAGCCTGGCATTAAAGTCCCTTGAATCTCCTGACAGGATGATATAATTTCCAGTGGGAACCTCTCTGATAAGATACTCTCCCTGAAGTTCGCCAACTTTTAGACCATTAAAAGAAATATAAAAATCGGCATAACAATTTTTTATAAGTCTATCATAGTTTACCACCTTAATTCCTGCCTTATGAGCCTTTTCAACTAAGCTTGCTGCTGCAAATAAATCTACAGGTGCTAAAATTAATACATCTATTCCCTGTGATATTAAGTTCTCAACTTGTGAAGCTTGTCTGGCTGCATCAAAATCTGCATTTTCTATCTTTAACATAACCCCATTCTTAGTTCTGGCGCATTGTTCCATATACTTTTTTGTTCTGAGCCATTTTGGAATTAATTGGTCGGGTAAAGATATACCTATTACTACGTCCTTTCTATCTAGGTTTGTTTTTGCAAGATTACTATAAAAATTGAGTTCTTCCAGCATTACTCTTTCCATCATGTTTAAGATATCTACTTCAATGTAATAAGCTGGTACCCCAAAAGCATTCGGTATCGGTAAATACATACTTAACACCCATTAGTTTATTAATATAATAACTAATATATTCAGGTTCATTATATTTACCTACACTTTTAATGGTATTATTTCTAAAAGGTTATTTGGTAATTTCCTAAGTTAGCTGCAAATAATGTATCTGGATAAACTTCCTTTTATCTACAGGTTTCGGTAAAATATTAATATAAGATGCAATATAAAATGAGAGGAATTAAGGTGATATATTATGAAAATAATTGATTTGAATACCTGGGACAGATGCACCCATTACAAGTTTTTTAAGAGAATGGATTACCCGCATTATAATATATGTGTAAATATTGATATTACAAATTTTTTAAAGAAAGTTAAGGAACAGAAAATACCATTTTATTATGCTATGATTTATACTGCCACTCATGCCTTGAATCATGTTGAGGCTTTCAAATATAGAATCAGAGGTGAGCAAGTTGTTTTTCATGAGTTGATTCATCCGTCTTTTACAGATATGTCAGACGGAACAGATTTGTTTAAGATGGTTACAGTTGATTTTGAATCTCCTTTAAGAACTTTTGCGGAAAAATCTAAAGAGAAATCAGAGGAACAAAAGGATTATTTTGTGGCAAAGGATATTGAAGGACGAGATGATTTAGTATACATCACCTGTATTCCGTGGGTATCATTCACAAGCTTATCTCATACAATTTCGTTTAATAAAGATGATTCTGTACCACGACTTGCATGGGGTAAATATTATAACGAAGGTGATAAAGTATTATTGCCATTTTCTGTCCAGGCGCATCATTCTTTTGTAGATGGAATTCATATGGGACAATATATCGATTATTTACAAAATTACCTGAATTCTTTTATAAAAGAGTTCTAGCAGTTATGAAATAATTTGTTCAAAACATTAGGTACTAATGCATAGCAGGCTTATTGTTAATACAAGCCTGCTTTTCAATATGATTTTTCCATAGAGCTTAAAAAGTTGGCTTGTTTCCCAGATTATCACCTTCATCACCATTAGGATTGCTTCTCAGGTACTCCCTGCCATTTTTGGCTCTTCCGACATTTACACCTTCTATTAAATCATCCTTCGTCATCATTATTGCTTCATCTATTGAATATACATTCCCATTCTCAAGCATTACATCAGTAATATCTCCCTCGGTATTTTTCTTCACCTTTATAACTTTGGATTTATCACTCATACCAGCACCTCATTTGTGTTTTTTTATATTATTTGCAGCGGTAATGAATAATATTCTTAACCAACAATGCATTTTAGAAAAGCGATGATGAATGCTTATAAATTTTATCTGCAGTCCAGCCTATAAACCCAAAAACTTTCACGAGGGTCGTTATCAGATAAATCAGGTAGTTTTATCTGTTTGAAAAGCTCAAAGGGTGTGTTGTTTTTCAGATAGTATATATATTCATCTGAAGAGTAGTAAAGTATAATATCTATTGTTCTTTGGTATTCTCCCGCAGAAATTAAAATATTCCCTAACACTTTTATAAATATTTGTATGGAAAAAGGGTTAAAGAAGTAGAATTTATTGTCTGCCGGGTTTATATTATATTTTTCTGCAAAGATATTTAAAAAGTTAATATTATCTCTTCTCTTTTTATGTTTCCTGAAATACTCTCTTTTATTATCAATGGCTTCTTTATAGAAAAATGCATTCATTTCTATACCTGTAACTGCGGAACCAAAAAAGTGATTTATGTAAAAGTTAAGTCTCCCTTTCCCGCAGCCAAAATCAACTACACTGTCATCTGCAGTAAATTCATATTTCTCAGATAATATTTCCAATGCGGAGTAGGAGGTCGGTTCATACCTGTTATAGTGAATTGATTCATTAAAGATTTTTTGTTCCCCTGACGTTTTTATATTCAATAATTTTTCATAATTTTGTTCATCCATTATGGAGCACCTCTGACTTAAGTTTTTTTATGTAAGAATAAAACAGCTATTGTAAAGTATATAATTATAAAATCTAAAGAGCAAGCAAATTCATGCTTTTAATATATGTCCCACACATAAGGTGTATGCTGATAGTTTTGAAGTGTGAGGCAGAAAATACCAATAAGGGTATCTGTGAACATTTCACAGATACCCCGGTAATTATCTTCTTAACACTCTAAGAGCCTCAGCTACTTTTCTTGCAAAATCTAATGGTTCATCAATGGATTCAAAGTGGACATACATAAGTCTTGGAGATTCAAACAGCCAATGGTTGTGAAGTGCTGTAACAAGAATACAATTTTTTCTAAGAACAGATATAAAGGGATTGATCTCTTCTTGTAGAATCACTGTTTCACCTAGATTAAGGGTTTTTCTTTGGCAGTCCTTACCTTCAAATGAAAATAGTGCAGCTAAAGCTAATGGAGAATGGGTCCTTCTTCCTAATATTTCAGCATTGATGTTTCTATTAAAGGTTACTACACATAAGTTTGGCTCTGATTGAAGAATTTCTGCTCCAAGTATTCTTGCAAAACGACTGCAAAGACTGGACTTTCTGCTTCTGCTCCTACTCCTACTTCTGCTTTTGCTTTTGCAACCGCTTATAGCTTCCTTGTTTTCAAAATTATCCATCACTTAACCTCCGTATTTTTTTGTGTCTCATAGAAAGTAAGTTCAGGCTGAAAGATATAAACTCCAATTCTTAATAGATTGCAATTGGGAAGTTATATATCTATAGAAATTAATTGTAAAAACTTAACCCTATATGTATAGGGTTTCTTAGTGAAAACTTAATTTATGCATGTTGATTTCTTCGAGAATTGAAAGAAGAAGCGGCATGCATAAATTAACATTTGATCTTGAAACCCTGTAATAAGGAGGTTTGGTATATTTTATGCATGCTTGTCCTTTTTGTGCGTGGTTAGTATTATTGAATATCAGGCAGGCGTACGTAAGAAAAGTGATATTATACATCAGATGGAAGCAAGTTCAAAACAATTATAAAAATTTGTTTGTTTTGCCATATAGTGTAATGGTAGAATTATACCATGATCAAGAGAATTCGAATTCCTGACAAAGAAATTTATTTTTGGAAGGACAGAACTATTATGAAAGAGCTATATGATATTATTTTTAAAAGAAGATCCATGAGAAGGTTTGACGAAACACTGCATTTGACAGAAAAGGAACTAAAAGAGATTAAACAGGAAACAGAGAAGCTTATTCCCCTTGCTGATGAGATCAGAGTAAAGTTTGAAATTGCGGAAAGGGCAGAAACCACAGCCAAACGTGGAGAATACTGCTTGTTGATGTATAGTGAAAAGAAACCGAATTATCTTCTCAATGCAGGGTATTTACTGGAACAGATGGATTTGTTTCTGGCTTCACATGATATAGGAGTATGCTGGTACGCCTTGGCAAAGCCCAAAGAAGTACAAGCTAAGGGTCTGGATTATGTCATTATGATGGCTTTTGGCAAGAGTCGTTCCCATGATTTTCGAAAAGGTGCTTCAGAATTCAAACGCAAAAGTATGCAGGAGATATGGACAGGAGATTTTGATTCCAATGTGAAAGAAGCCGTCCGGCTTGCACCCAGCGCCTGCAACACCCAGCCATGGAGGGTAGTCAGTGAGGAGAATCAGATAAGGGTATATCGCAACACAAAGATAAAATCATTTATTCCTGCCAGTAAGCTTCCTTATTATAATTCCATAGATATGGGAATATGCCTTTGTTTTCTTGAAACAGCACTGATGAAAAATGGCTGTAGGTTTGACAGAACACTGGCTATGGAAGAAAACACTAACTCAGAACTTTTGGAAATTGCAGTATATAATATAAAATAACATGCTTTACTGAATTATTACTTGATAGTGTAAAGTGACGTATGAAAAAACGCTGTTTAAAAAGTTATTCTTAAATTTAGTTATAAAACCCATTAAGTGGTTTTATTCACCAGTAAAATGCTATTTAAGGGCATGCAAAAAAAGACCTTCGGTAACGGAGGCA
>JBEHWK010000040.1:0-23932 GCA_040217795.1 Clostridiaceae bacterium | reverse complement strand
TCTTCTGTTTCATCAATTTCCCCTGCTATTGGCTTTACTTCATTCAAAGCAAATTCTCTTACCATTTGTCTTACTAACTTTTGTTCTGTTGTTAATGCAAAATTCATTATTTTACCTCCTTATTTTCCCTTGATTATTTATTTTGGAAGTTCTTAGCTCTTCTTTCAATGTGAGCTCCCATTCCTTCTTTTTGGTCTTCTGTTGAGAAACACTTTCCGAAATTTTCAGCTTCAACTAATATTGCCTGATCCATATCAACCTGAGTTCCTCTGTTTATAGCATCCTTACATAGCTTAACAGCTATAGGCGCATTTGCCATTATTTTATTTGCCATTGCAAAAGCTTCATCCATAAGAGTTTCCAATGCAACAACTTTATTTACAAGACCTATTCTTAAAGCTTCGTCCGCTTTAATCATTTCTCCTGTATATATCAATTCTTTAGCTTTTCCAAGTCCAACTATTCTAGGTAATCTTTGAGTTCCTCCGAATCCTGGAATTATTCCCAAACCAACTTCTGGTTGAGCAAACTTAGCTTTATCTGATGCGATTCTGATATCGCAAGCCATAGCCAATTCACATCCGCCACCCAAAGCAAATCCTGATATAGCAGCAATAACCGGCTTATCCAAATTCTCTAATCTTCTAAATACATTATTCCCTAAAATTCCGAATTCTTTTCCCTGTTCTTCTGTCAAATCTTTCATTTCAGTGATGTCTGCACCAGCTACAAAAGATTTTTCCCCTGCTGCTGTCAAGATTACTGCATATACGTCTTTGTCTTTTTCCAATTCAGCTATAACTGTGTCTAAATCCTTTAATGTTTGTGAGTTCAAGGCATTTAATGCTTTAGGTCTGTTGATTGTTACAACAGCAACTCTCTCTTTTTTTTCAAGAGTAACATTTTTCAATTCCATGGTGGCAATCCTCCTTAAAATTAACCTGCAAGTTCTGCTATTTTTTTGCATAATTTTTAAAAGCGCAAGGTAAAACTTGTAAATTCCTTGCGTTTTTTTGAATTCTTGGATGTTTGTTAATAATATAACAATTAAAGCAAAAAAAAATAAGCGAAGTATTAACTTACTTAGAAGTATTCAACTCCACTTACGATTATACTGGATAGTTCCAATCTTTGCAATAATTTTATTGCAATTTTATTGTGTTTTATTACTTCGAAACTTCCTTCTCTTTTTGATTAAGCAGGTAAACTAAAGTCATCATGCTCTCGCTCAGATGAACATTTTCGACAGAAACTTCAACAGGAGCCTCCAGATCTACAGGTGCAAAATTCCAAATCCCCTTAACTCCGCCCTCAACTAATTTGTCGCATACCTTTTGTGCATTTATTCTAGGAACGCATATTACTCCGATATCTACTTGATTTTTTTCCAGATAATCGCTTAGTTTATCAATATCTTCAATTTCTATATCCCTTATCTTCATTCCAACAAGCTTTGGATTTGCGTCAAAAATCGCCATTAAGGAAAACCCTATCTTATCAAATCTTGTATAATTGGCTATTGCCTGACCTATATTTCCAGCCCCTACTATAATTGTTTTATATTCTTTATTAAGCCCTAATATCGAACTGATCTGTGCATGAAGCTCTCTTACGTTATATCCATATCCCTGTTGTCCAAAATCTCCAAAGCAGTTTAAATCCTGCCTTATTTGGGAAGCAGTGAATCCAATTCTTTCACTTAATTCCTTAGAGCTAATCCTATCAACATCATTTTTTAATAATTCGCCTAAATATCTATGGTATTTCGGAAGTCTTTTTATGACAGCCATTGATATATTACTTTTCTTTTTCTCCATCTTCACACCTCTTTCATCAATGTATCTATATCCAAATGTAAAAAGCATATAATTAATATGTTAATTTTATAACTTTTATATTTTACCATAAAACACAAAAGTTATCCATAAATTAATATAAGTAATATAGGAAAGAATGCATTTTGCTAGACGACAAAAAAATAGGACTTATGCTGCGCAACCCACGTCAACCATAAGTCCTTTATAATACAGAATTCCAATTGAATCCCATACCAGGCTTAAGCCTGAAGCTATTCCCTTTTTTTGCCCGAAAGCTTACTATCGAATAAATTATATTTATTTTATCGTTTTTTGTCAATACAAATCTTAAAATCAGTTTATTTTTTTATCAAAATCCCGCATCATATTAAAAACCCAACTTTAAAAATCATATTAATATAAATATTTATTCACATTTTCGCATAAACTTATATCCAGCTGCTGTTCATTCAACGTCTTTTTATATGAAACTAAAAATTCATTCAATTCACTGTCAGTTAAGTGTATTTTTCCTGCACTTATAATTATAACCTTATCTTTATCCAGTATTATCTCTACTTTGTTTTTCTCATTTTCTATTGTATAGGTGTTTATTGTTTTTATTTTTAATTTGCTTTTATATTTATCCTGAAATCCCATGGTTTTTCTTAAATCTTCATAAGCAGTTCCTATGCCTGAAGAATCAAAACCCAATCCTAAGTTCTTCATTTGATCCTGAATAGTCTTTTCATCTATTCCGTATTTCTTCATAACTTCTTTTTGTATATTGATAAATTTTTCCTGAGAGATATCATTTTCCTTCATATATAAATTTATCTTGACCATCATATCTCCAACAGATATTTTCCCCTGAGATAATGAGTAGTATAAATCATATATATATGATTCAAATTTATCTACATCCTTGCTTCTGGCTTTGTTTTTCAACTCTTTAAAATCAATAATCCTATCATCCATAAGCATATCCCTCCCAAATTTTATAATAGAGAACCAGCTTCAACTATTAACTTATACATGCCGCTTCTTCTTCAAACCTTCAAAGAAATCAACATGCATAAATTAAGTTTCTGTAATGGTTCTCTATAATATATTATAATCCTCATAACTTTATAAATAAAGCCAATTATCTTGTGCACTAAAGTTTCAGTGATATAATAGTGGTATTGTTTTTGTAAAAAAGGGGGTTCAATATATGTTAGGTACAGTTGTAAACTTTACAGCAATATTGGCAGGGGGTATTTTAGGCTTATTATTAAAGGGAGGCATTCCAAAAAAAATTATAGATACAATCATGCACGCAATGGCTTTATGTGTAATATACATAGGAATTTCCGGCACCCTGAAAAGCAATCATATGCTTTTGATTGTAATATCCCTGGCCATAGGTTCTCTGCTGGGGGAAGTTATGGATATTGACCATAAGCTGGTTTCTTTAGGTGATTTTTTAGAAAGTAAATTCAAAAAATCTTCAGAAGACAACTTAATTTCACAAGGGTTTGTAACTTCAAGCCTTTTATTTTGTGTAGGAGCTATGGCAGTGGTAGGTTCTTTAGAAGGGGGACTATCCGGAAAGCACGACATTCTTTTCACCAAGTCTGTAATTGATGGTGTTACTTCTATAATTCTATCTTCAACTTTAGGAATAGGAGTGTTATTTTCATCTGTTTCCGTATTTATATATCAGGGTATAATAGTTATATGCTCCGGATCCCTTCAGGGAATCCTCACAACTGCTATAGTGACTGAAATGAGTGCCGTTGGCAGTCTGCTGATACTGGGACTCGGTTTAAACATGCTTAAAATTACTAATATAAAAGTAGCAAATATGCTTCCTGGAATTATAATCCCCGTTATATATGGGCTTATTTTTAAACTTTAACTTATCTATAAGAAAGACTGAAAAAAGCGGCTAAGCCGCTCTTTTCAGTTTTTCTATAAATACCTTTTTAAAGATTCAGCTTCCCCGATAGCATTGTAAAGATGCTTAACCTCCTGATCCCTGCTTTTATCCATCACCAGAATTATATCTCCTGCATCCACTATAACCAGATCTTTTACTCCGAATCCTATTATGAGTTTTTTATCACTCCCAAATACAGAACAATTTTCGCACTCCTCCAAAAAAACTCCATCAGTTATTGAATTGGCATTTTCACTCTTTAAAAATCTGCTGAGTGCTCCAAAGCTTCCTATATCATCCCAAAAAAAATCGCATTTTAACACATATGCTCTTCTGGTTTTCTGCATTACTCCAAAATCTATGGATATTCCATCTATAAGATTATATTGTTCTTGTATTTTTTCATTTTCATCTGTTTCACCTATGGATTTATATATTTCCATAAGCGATTTATAAACCTTAGGAATATATTTTTCAATCTCTCTTAATATTACATCTGCCCTGAAAATAAACATGCCTGAGTTCCACAAGTACGTCCCTTTAATCAAAAAATCCTTAGCCACTTCCAAATTAGGCTTTTCAGTGAATCTGGAAACCTTATAGCATTGGATGTTCCCTGTGATTCTTTCTCCAATTTCAATATATCCATATCCGGTTTCAGGTCTTGCAGGATTAATTCCTAACGTAACTATGCCTCTTCTCCTTTCTGCTACCTCAACACCCTGCTTCAAGGCCTCAATGTACTCTTTTTTCCCTTCAATATAATGATCGGAAGGAAGCACTATCATAAGGGCATCTTTATCTTTCTTTAGAAGTTTTACAGCTGAAAGACCTATACAAGTTGCAGTTTCTTTATTCTGAGGCTCAAAAAAAATATTTTCTTCCTTGAACCCCTTCAGTTCATCCTTTATCTTAGAAATATAATCTTTGTTAGTTACTATATAAACATTCTCTTTATCCACAATCGGAGCTATTCTTTCCACAGTACTCTTCAGGAAGCTTCTATTATTAATAATTTTCAGAAACTGTTTTGGATTTTCCCCTCTTGATAAAGGATACAGTCTTGTCCCCTTCCCTCCGGCCAATACCAATGCATATAACAATGCCTTCACTCCCAAAATCACTTTATATTATTTTATGAAATCTATATAATTTTGTGCTAGGATTAATATTTCTATCTTTGCAAATACTAATCAACGAAGAAACAAACTTAACAGCCAACCTCTACAGCATGCTCATATCAAGTCACAATTGCTTGTTTATGATTAAATCCATCATAAACTATAAATATTTTTGATTATTACTGTTGTTTTTTGCTCATTTAGGTATTATAATATACATATCAGCAGCAAACGTTGTCAGAAAATCAAAATTCGACATAAATGAATATGCTTATTTAATCTCAAAATTATATAGAAAAGGACGTGATTAACAAATGATTTATACAGTTACCTTAAATCCTGCAATAGACTACGTCATTCATGTAGCCGATTTCAAACCCGGTGAGGTAAACAGAGTTTCTGCCGACGAAAAATATGCAGGAGGAAAAGGGATAAATGTATCCAGAGTCTTGAATAATTTAGGCGTAAAAAGTAAAGCGTTAGGCTTTATCGGAGGTTTTACCGGTAAATTTATTAAAGATTCACTGGAAATCCAAGGCGTTGACACTGACTTTACAGAAGTCAACGGGGATACAAGAATCAACGTTAAGCTTAAATCTAATGAAGAAACAGAAATAAACGGCAACGGTCCTGATATTTCTGAAAAAGACTTAAATAAATTATTTGAGCAAATATCATCA
This sequence comes from Clostridiaceae bacterium, assembly GCA_040217795.1. Lineage (GTDB taxonomy): Bacteria > Bacillota > Clostridia > Clostridiales > Clostridiaceae > Clostridium_T. The sequence goes on along the minus strand of JBEHWK010000040.1, from coordinate 18,414 downwards.
TTAACATCCGATGATTATCTGGTACTAGCTGGAAATGTCCAAAAATCATTACCAGTAGATATTTATTCTATCATTCAGGAAAAATGTTTTTCTAAAGGGGTTAAAGTTATAGTTGATACAACTGGTGCCGCTCTAACTTCAACTTTAAAGTATAAACCTTTTTTAATCAAACCAAACAATCATGAGCTTGGAGAAATATTCAACACCGAGCTTAAAACAAGAGAAGACATAATAGAACATGCTCAGAAACTACGTGAAATGGGAGCACAAAATGTAATTATCTCTATGGCTGCTGAAGGGGCTTTGCTTATATGTGATTCAGGTGTTTATCATGCATCACCAGCTAAAGGGACTGTGAAAAACTCAGTGGGTGCAGGAGATTCAGTTATTGCCGGATTCTTAGCAAACTATTCTCAGACTTCAGATTTACTTGAAGCTTTCAGATGGGGCGCAACTGCAGGAAGTACCACAGCATTCTCAATGGATTTATGTGAAAAGAAAGATTTCGAACATTACTTGCCACAAGTAATAGTAACTAAATTATAATGGAGGATTAAAAATGAAAATTACAGAACTTTTAAGTAAAGATACTATTATCCTTAATTTAAAATCTGCAACTAAGGCTGACGTAATTGATGAACTTATAAACAAACTTGACAAAGCTGGAAAATTGAACGACAAAGAAGAATATAAAAAAGCTATATTAAAAAGAGAAGAACAATTCTCTACAGGTATAGGTGACGGAATAGCTATTCCACATGCTAAAACTGCAGCAGTTAAAGTTCCAGCTTTAGCTCTTGGTCTATCTGGCAAAGGTATTGATTATGATTCCTTAGATGGCAATGATGCTAACATATTCTTTATGATAGCAGCTAGCGAAGGTGCTCACAACGATCATCTGGAAACACTTTCAAGATTGTCTACAATGCTTATGAACGAAGACTTCAGAAAAGCTCTTCTTAATTCAAAAACAGAACAAGATATCTTAGCTTTAATCGATAAACAGGAAGCAGAGCGTTTAGAAGAAGAGTCTGCCGAAGAAACAGTTGAAACTGCTACTGAAGCAAATACTCCAAAAGGTCTTATATTAGCTGTTACTGCCTGTCCTACTGGTATAGCACATACTTATATGGCTGCAGATTCATTAAAGAACAAAGCAAAAGAAATGGGCGTAAACATAAAAGTTGAAACAAATGGCTCCACTGGAATAAAAAATGCATTAACAAACGAAGAAATAGAAAAAGCTGCTGCAATAATAGTAGCTGCAGACAAACAAGTTGAAATGTCAAGATTCGAAGGCAAAAAGGTAATCCAAGTTCCTGTAGTTCAAGGTATCAAGAACGCTGAAGAACTTATTAACAGAGGATTAAAAGGAGATGCTCCTGTATACCACCACACAGGATCAAGCGAATCAAAATCAACTGGATCAGGCAACAGAACAGGTTTCTACAAACACCTTATGAGCGGTGTTTCAAATATGCTTCCTTTCGTTGTAGGCGGAGGTATACTTATAGCTATATCCTTTATGTTCGGTATCAAAGCTTTTGATCCGGCTGATCCTCATTTTAATAAATTTGCTAAATTACTTATGGATATCGGAGGAGGAAATGCCTTTTCACTAATGATCCCTGTTCTTGCAGGATTTATCGGTATGAGTATTGCTGACAGACCAGGTTTTGCTCCAGCAATGGTTGGCGGTCTTATTGCAGCTAACAGCGGTGCAGGATTCTTAGGCGGATTGATTGCCGGTTTCTTGGGAGGTTATTCTGTTGTATTACTCAAGAAATTATTCAGCGGTCTTCCTCAATCTCTTGAAGGTATAAAACCTGTACTTATATACCCACTACTTGGAATATTCCTTACAGGCGCAATAATGCTGTTAGTTATAGTTGATCCTGTTAAAGCATTGAATTTAGGACTTCAGAACTGGTTAAGTTCCATGGGAACTGCTAACCTTGTTATTCTTGGTCTGATTCTAGGCGGAATGATGGCAGTAGATATGGGTGGTCCAGTAAACAAAGCTGCATTTACTTTCGGTATTGCAATGATCAGTGCCGGAAACTACTATCCACATGCTGCAATTATGGCAGGCGGAATGGTTCCTCCACTAGGAATAGCTATTGCAACCACTTTATTCAGAAATAAATTTACAGAAGAAGAAAGAGATTCCGGACTTACTTGTTATATCATGGGTGCAAGCTTTATAACTGAAGGTGCAATACCATTTGCTGCAGCAGACCCTGTAAGGGTTATTCCTTCAGCAATTGCCGGATCAGCAATCGCAGGAGCACTTTCAATGTTCTTCAAGATCGGACTTCCAGCTCCTCACGGCGGTATATTTGTAATCCCTATAGTAAACGGAAATCCACTACTTTATGTATTAGCTATTTTAATTGGTTCTTTAGTTACTGCATTACTTATAGGATTCCTAAAAAAACCAATTGAACAAAAGTAATCTATTTTTCTTAAATATAATTTAAGTACCAAACAAGTAAGATGATATTTTTCATCTTACTTGTTTTTATTTCATAAGAAAGATTCTTTCATATTGATAAATAATATAGTATAATTTCTGTAGTCATTATTTTCAGATAACTTTTTTCCATTAGGAGGAATTTATGTATTTAGTTAATTTAATTAATAAAGGAAAAGAAACTCACAACTTAAAAAAGGATGAAATCCTGGAAATACTTAAGGACGACAGCATAAACAATTATTTGTTTAAGGCTGCAGATGAAGTAAGACAAAAATATCTTGGAGACTATGTACACCTTAGGGGCCTTCTTGAATTCACTAACATATGCAAGAGAAACTGCCTGTACTGCGGACTAAGAAAAGACAATAAAAATCTTAAAAGATACAGATTAAGCTATGAAGAAATTATGGATTTTGTCAACAAAGCTGTAAGCTATGGATATAAAACAATTGTCCTTCAAGGCGGAGAAGATGACTATTTTACCGTAGAAAGAATGTGTAGGATAGTTTCAGATATAAAAGCCTTAGGGGTAGCTATAACGTTAAGTCTCGGAGAAAAAACCTTTGATGAATATAAAGCTTTTAAAGAAGCAGGCGCAGACAGATACCTGCTGAGAATCGAAACCACAGATAAAAAGCTTTATGAAGATATGGATCCGGGAATGAGCCATGAGGAAAGAAAGAGATGCCTTATGGATTTACGAGAACTAGGTTATGAAGTAGGCTCAGGAGCTTTAGTAGGCCTTCCAGGTCAGACTTTGGAATCCCTGGCAGATGACATACTGTTTTTCAAGAAAATAGATGCAGACATGATAGGAATAGGTCCTTTCATTCCCAATGAAGATACCCCTTTAGCAGATGCTGGCGTGGGAGACTTCACATTGGCTCTAAAGGTAATGTCTCTAGTAAGGCTGATGCTGCCTGACATTAATATACCGGCTACAACTGCAATGGAATCACTTAACAAAGAAGGCCGTATAATTGCACTCCAATCAGGTGCAAATGTAGTTATGCCTAATATAACAGAAGGTGAATATAGAGCTCTCTACGCCCTTTATCCCGGCAAGATATGCATCAGTGATACTCCAGCTCACTGCAGAGGCTGCATAACCGGAAAAGTGACCCGTATAGGAAGAAAAATATCAGACGGGCCCGGCTTCAGAGCAAATGGAATCCAACCCAAAAACAGAACATAAAGATTCAAGGGCCTTGTTTTAGAATAATTTTTGAGACAAGACCCTTTTTAAATAATCTTAATCATATTATCCACACTTTTATCCACAGCCTTAATATCTTATTATTCGTCATTATTTGATAATTTATACCTATTTCTATCATTTTCATCACTATTTATTGTCTTATCATTAATTATTAACACTCTGTTTATCTCTTTTTGTCTATTATTAACACCCTAATCAACAAGTTGTACACATATAATCAACAGTTTTTGTGGATAACTATAAAGGAATTAATAAACTTTATTAATTTTGTATTTCTTGGTATAATTTTGTTATTACAATTAGGAGGTATTTTAAATGAAAACAAAGAAAATTATGATAGGTTACCTGATTTTATTGATAATAATTGCACTTCCGCTGACTATATATGGAGGTATAAAGTTCAAGAAACTAACAACTATCTCAACAGATACTCCATCAGCTTCATCTGATGCTTCAAAAGAAAATAGTAATGGAACTGAGACCCCTACCACTGCTGAAGCACCAGCTGCTGCAGATAGATTTGCAGGTAAGAACCTGGTTATTCCTGCTGGAATTCCTGTTTTATGCTATCATGCCTTTGGTGATGATTCACAGGTTACATATATTTCAGAAAAAAAATTCAGGGAACAGATGCAGTATTTAAAGGATAACGGTTACTTTACCCTTACTTTGGATGAGTTCAATGATTTTATACTTAACAAAAAACCCATTCCAGAGCACTCAGTACTCATTACAATTGATGATGGCTATATGAATAACTACCAGATTGCTTATCCTATATTAAAGGACTTAGGGCTTAACGCAACGATATTCATAATAACAAACGGAATAAACGATGGTTATTATATGTCTGCTGATCAGCTGGTTGATATGTCCAAAAATGGAATAATCTTCGGTTCTCATACAACTAACCACCAGCAGCTTGATAAACTTACATATGAAGAGCAGTTGAAAATAATGCAGGATTCGAAAACTGCTTTAGAAAATATTCTTGGAACAAAAATAACTGCTTTCTGCTATCCTTTTGGAAAATTCAACGAGAATTCAAAGAAGGCAGCAAAAGAATCCGGATATTCCACAGCCTTTAACATTAACGGGGGTTTTGCCGACTTGAATGATAACCCTTTAAACATTGACAGACAAGTTGTTTTAGGAAATTATGATATTAATAAATTCATTTCATTATTGAATGTTAAATAGAAGTTGTATTCAAATACCCCAGGGATGGAATCGCCCCTGGGGTATAATCGTTCTTTCCCTAAGGAACATAACTTCCCCTGCTCCCCTTGCATTTTTTTATTGTATAAGAAAGAATACACTTTCTTATACAATAAAAAAATGCTTTGAATATTTTCAAAGCATTTTTGGTGCATCATCACGGGATCGAACCGGGGACACCCTGATTAAGAGTCAGGTGCTCTACCAACTGAGCTAATGATGCATAATATGGAGCGGGTGATGGGAATCGAACCCACGTAACTAGCTTGGAAGGCTAGGGCTCTACCATTGAGCTACACCCGCATTTTTAACACAAGAACTATTATATAGCATCCTGTATAACTTGTCAACATTATTTATTAAATTACATTTAAAATAATGTTGGCTGGGGTAGAAGGATTCGAACCTTCGGATAACGGAGTCAGAGTCCGTTCAGGTTCTTTCCACGAATTTTATTATATTACGGCAACCCTTGATATGTCAAGGGTTTTTAATTATAACTTGTCCTATTTTTTTGTGTTTTGGGGTACTATTTTAGGTCTGTAGTACCCAAATAGTACCCAATGGGTACTACGAAATTGGGCAACAAACCAATATTACTACATTGTGGTAACCTATTCCTTGAACTTATTTATCACTCTAATCTAAACATATTGGCATAGCTTTAATACTTCTCATTTGGTATAATTTAACCATACAAATATATGAGGAGAGAAAAGATGACTTTTGATTTTAATATTGCTGATTTTTTTAAATTACCAAATAAAATAATGGCTGCTTTGTCATTGGCTTCTGGAATGATTCTATTTCTACCAAAAGCTATAGTCGAAAAAATGTACATGGTCGATTTTAGAAATAAGTTTGGCTTTGCTATTGGATTAGTTTTTATTGTTTCATTTTCAATTCTATTGATAACCTCATTAGTTGCTTTTTTAAAATTTTTTCACAATATATTCTTAATGAAAAAATTCAAAGCGACTGCAAAAAATAGATTACAAAACCTAGATATATACCAAAAAACCATAATATATGATTTATATTGTGAAGATAATCATACAGATGAACTACCTTTACATGACGGAGCAGTAAACTTTCTTGAACATAGCATGATGATTGGAAAAGCAACAAATCAATATATGGTTACAGATCTAAATAACGCTTGCTTCCCATATATGCTACAGCCATGGGTTATTAGCGAACTTCAAAAAGATAATGAATTACTTATAACATTTGAAGAAGCATACAAACAATTTAAAGCAAAAGCTGAATCAGAAATGAAGAAAAAAATGGATGAAATTTATGGTCCGTATTCTAATTATCGTCCATTCTAATTTTATTTTAAAAATATTGTAAGCTATTGATTATACTTTCTTATGCTTTTTTGTTGTTGGAGATTTCCTTCTGACTGTTCACACTTGCACCTTTAACAAATCACAAATATATAGATTAATGGGACTTAAGCATAATACCGAGTATTTCTGCCAGGAATCTGACTACTCTTCCACGTGGTTATTGTTGATTTAAATATGATTGGTTTTGTTAATTCCAATCATTAATCATTTTTGCCCCTTTATGCAAAACTTCACTATAATTCTTATCATTTAAGAGTAAACTTTTTATTTTTTCACATAATTCCTCATTAATAACATATTCATTACCTTGTTGAATTCCCAGCTTTTCTTTGACAAGACTATAAAGTTTCTCCATATCAATTTCTTCATAAGAACTATTCCCCACTAGATAAATGATATAGAATAGAAATAAATCCTTTTTATTACTTCCATTAGGATTTAAAATAATTTCGTCTGAGAATGTTTTAAAGTGTTCTTTAACAAATCTTTTGAGTGATTTCTTATGTAAAAGTGATGCCTGTAATATTGATTCCATATTTTTCTTTATTAATTTTACAATATGGTCATTCTCTGATGTAACTGATTCAATTCTTGATAATATATTTGCTGCTTCTATCAAAAGCAATTTTGTAATAATCATTGTGTCCCCCATATCTACTGGTATCAAAGCAGTTAAACAACCGCATTTAATCGGTTGAAAAGAATTTTGCAAATCAATGCATAACTGTTCAAGTGATTCAAAAGATTGTTTCTTACAACTACCGTCTGTGCATAATTCGTAATAGGCACAATTGATTAAACAACCGGATGGTATATGATCGCAAATTTTAACTTTATACACAGCAATTCCAAATAAACTAACAGCGGCATATACTGCGTTATCTTTTCCTATATAGAGTATTAGATTGTGACTTCCATGAGAACTTTGTATTTTTAAAAGGTTATAAAATGCCTCTTCATCTATTATTGAAACAATTTCTGATTGATTTCCAACTGTTATAAATTCTATAATCTCGTCGAAATCAGAATACTTGTCCTTAATATCATTTAACAAACAATACCATTCATATGCAATTTTTGCAACAAGACGAAACATTGAATTACTAACAAACACTTCCATATTTATATTTACAACTTTCTCAATCTCTAAAGAATTTGGATCTACCGTTGTTACTTTGGAATCATCATTATGTGCAATACGTTTGATATCTTCTATAGGCCCCAATATTTTTTTACCATCAACACTCCTAATCTTTTTCCCTTTAAATAACTCTGTTTCTGTTGTATATTTCACTTTATATTCAATTCCATCAATTATTATAACAGCAGAATATCTAGGATAATGATTACCCTTACTTGATTTTATATCTAATGAATTTGTAATAAAAGCAAGCTTATTTATTACCTCGCTTTCAAACAGATCGCTGAACTTATTATTATGCTCAATTTTGCAAACATTTTTATTAAGTATTCGAGCATTTGTTAACGCATCTGGTATAATATCGGACTCAGATAAATTATCCAGAGATCCACAATATATACACTTTTTAGTCATCTAAAAATACACCCCCTTATCCTATAAAATCCTTTTACAGTCAGTTCGAATAATACATTCATTGCGATTAGGATTATCTCGCCTGCTCTATGCGCATCCGATTTCCCAACAAAAGAAATCAATAATTCCTGGAAACGATGGATTAAGTTCTCTTGCCTTATAAATTACAGAATCCAGGTCAGCATCGTGCCTTATATTCGTATTGATCAAACTTTGTTTCATGTTATTGAAGCTAGATTATAAGCTTCATCAGCTTATGCCAATATAAAACTTAAAAATTCGAATATTGATTAATAAAAATACCCAACTAATACCATATGGTGTCAGTTAAGTATTTTTATATTATATCGATTATTATTAATACTTACTTAAATTAATTATCTTAATTCCTTAAAAATTTAAGTGTATTTTCAATTAAATACTTAGTAAATGAAGAGCTAGTATATGCTGCATACCGCTGAAATCCATCACCTTTTTTTGCATCTGCAAAATCGCATATCGATTTTATGCATAAAGGAACTGTATCTACTCCCGTTGCATTATTTACTGCATAAAACATCCCATAGGATTCCATATCTAATCCCACAGTTTTCCTTGAATGAGGTTTTATCAATTGTTCAACGATTTCTCCATTTGCTACAACTGCAGTCCCACAAGCTAAAGGTCCAATTATTACTTTTAATTCATTATTTATTTTATCTGTCCAACTTTTCTTAATTTTAAATAATACTTCTGAAAAGTCTATTGATAATTGTCCTAGCAACTTATTATTCAATGAAATTCTTTGAGGCTCAGGTAAAAAATTTAATAATGCTTGTCCACTTCCCCCGCAAACATACTTACCACTACTATAATTCCATGCTTCATTTGCTATAATAATATCTCCAAAATCTTTGCCTTCCCCAATTCCAGCTGCGATGCCTACCATAATCAAAAATTGAGGCTTGAAATGTTGTAAGATTTTACTTGATAAAGTAGCTGCTGCTGCCATTCCCATTTCTGATTGCTGAGCAGTTACAAGCTTACATTTCCTATCCCCAATATAGAACTCACTTTTATAATAAATTGTTGGATCGTTTTCTATTTGTATCATTTCCCATGATTCATATAAACGCCTTACTGCTTCAGTTTCAACTTCTACTGCTGTTATAATGGCAACTTCAAAGTCATGTATTAAGTTCTCGATTTTTCTGTTTGTTTTACATATTAAACCATACTTTATTTTTGACTCAATAACTTTTTCCCATTCCTTAGATGATTCATCATATTTCAGAACCGGAAAAGAGATATTCTTATCAGTATTACTGTACGTTTTTAATGACTCATCATGCTCTGTAATTATTACTATATCTTTTGGTTTAATGTATTTTTCAACCCCTATTATTTCATCAATAAATTCTAATCCAGCTATTTCATTTTGCTCAGATTCTTCTCCTAACAATTCTGGAATCTTTAGATCTAACAACATTAAATCTATCTCTTTTTCAACTAACACTTTTTTAGCAGAATTTAAGTCAAGAACATGTATAATATTATCTTCTGTAATGCCATCTATACTCCTTATAATGCTTTTTATTCTCTTTAGTTTTCTACTTTCATCATCCACAATTAATATTTTCAATTATCGATAACCCCCAATAACATTTTATCAAGTTCATTTCTCCATTCTAGTGAAGAAGAATTATAATGTATGCTTCCCACATAAATACTAGAATAATCTCTCCTCATTTGTTCATCTAGTTGCTGTAAGCTTAATCTTTTTTCATCATCCTTAATAATATCAAAAGCTGTAATAACAATTACTTTTCCTTCAAATCTGATTCTAGATAGTTCTTCCAACAAATCAATTCCAGCAAAAGCCTCAAACTCATTTATCTCGTCAGCATCTCCACTCAAATCATACAATGGTAAGCTCATATCTAATAAAATTATATCAAAGTTTTCATTTTGTATTCGTCTAATTCCACTCATTAACGATTTTTCTATTTCTATTTGCAGATTTTTCTTAAATATACTTAAATGCTCGGAAATCATTTTTTCTTTGCTTAACTCATCTTCAACAAATAATATTTTCATCCTTTCCCTCCTCTATTATTTTATCTGTCCCAATTAGAATTTCCATTCCAAAATCTCTATCCCCTATTTTATACATTATTAAGTAAGGTGCATAAATATTATATTGTAAGGTTTTATATAACTTATATAACCCTGTACCCCCTTCACTTTGAGTATACTTTTTCAGTGATTCTATGCATTTCATATTTGAAAAAATGTTATCTATTTTTATTTTTGTATTATCTATATTAACTTTATTAGAAAGATTATTGTTAACCTTTATAGATATGTAATTTTTACCGATATTTCTAATACCTTTTTTATTCAATTCTGCTTTAGCCATTTTTATAATACTTTCATTTTTCTCTTCTTCGACTATTATACTGATTTTCAAATCAGCATAATTGCAATATCCTGAATGTTCCATAGCATTATTTATCAATATATTTATTATATCAACAAAGTATGGAAATACTTCCCCTTTATAAATAGTACTATCTTTGATTATTCTTTCTAACCTTATATCTCCAAAGTTGCTATTTAATTTACCACTAATCTCCAAACATGTATCAATCAAATCAGTCATTGCAAAATTTTTATAATGAACATCTCTTTTATAAAATACATTAGAAAATTCTATTATTTTACTGTTTATTTGAGATTTACACAAATTAATATTTGTGCAAATTTCTTTTACATATTTTGCAAGATTATTATCTTTTATACTAGAAACTTCATTTTCAAGTGAATTTAACTCATTTAAAAAACAGCTTAATAATTCTCCTTTTATTCTTTCTCTAAGTTCCTTAAACCGAATCTCAGTATATCCCCATAAGTAATCTATCGTTTCTTTGAAAAAGGCCTCAAAATCAAGTATATTATCTCTATCAATAATCAGATATTGATTCACACAATTGGAATAATCAAGAAATGCATTTGTATCTTCCTTATATTTTATACATAACCATATAGATTTAATTTCTTCAATTTTTTTTTCGATATTTAATGTAAAATTTGAAAGTTTGTGCTTAAATTGTTCCGACTCCTTTGTTTCTTTAGGTAAGCGCTCATCCCAATATTCATTAATATTATACTCATCACTATCATTTCGTTCCTTTTTAGATAATAAATTATAATCTTGAAATACAGATATGAGTTGATTTTTACAATAGCCATGTCTTATTCTAGAGCTTAAAAATGTATTCAATCCATACTTTTCATTAAACAAAAATTCTTCAGTTATTTTTGATATTATACCTCTTAATATTACAATTTTTTGCGAGTAAATAGGATTTACTTTTATCTTTTCATTTATTTCATCTACTATTTTTCTTAAATCATTAATATATTCATCACTCATTGTATCAATAACTAATAAATCTTCATTAAATTCTTTAACTGACAGATACCGATTAAAATTTTCATTTAAAAAATACTCATTTTCTTTTCTTATATTATCAACATCTACATATATTCTGCTTTGATTTATTTGCTTAATTCTGTCTTTTATACTCTTCTGTTTAGTTATACTAGATATTTCTTCATAATATAGTTTCCTCTTCGATATATCTAGATTCGTTAATAACCACAATATCTCTAATCTTATTTCGTCTGCTTTATCACCTTTTGGATTTAGAATAATGTCTCTTTTTAATAAATTTTGTGTACAAACTTTAGTTAAGAAAAATATTAAACTTTCATTTTTAACTCCTGATTTAACAATATCTGTAACAGATTTAAATTTATTGAAATCCATATAGTTAGAATAAGCAATCCTTTGTAATTTATAATCATTTTTATAGCATATATATGTAAATATTACAAAATCAATACTTCTTTGAGCTAATTTATCATTACTTCTTTTAATCTCAAAAAATATTTTCTCATAGTCTATCATTCTTATCATATTCTCATTTTTTAAAAATGATTCGACAATTAATGTAATGGTACTTAAATAATCTTTATTCTTTATGTAAGCCAATGATAATTTCCTATTTATACGTTCTATATTATATAGATCATTCTTCTTAACTTTTTTCTTTAAATCTAATAGTTTCTCAATGGCTTCAGAATAATTGTTTTGTAATATATTTCGTTCTGCAATAAATAAAGTCATTCTAACATTGTCAAAAAGTTTATTAGAAAATGACTCTATATCACCATTTACATATTTATATAGATTTGTTGTGACTGGACATACATTTTGGAAAACTGACAGAAATTTAATTTTTTCACTTGTGGTTATTAAATTTTTTACAAAGTTCGGACTTATTTTAAAGTCATTTAAACTAGATAAATAATTATGCTTATATGTATTTTTTAGAGTTATTTTTCTTGATATAAATCCTTTTACTTTATTTTCCCAACTAGTTCCTAGATACTCTTTAAGGTGATTAAACATATTCACCATAGATTCATTGCTTTGTTCATTTATTGAATAAATATTATAAATATCTGTATAGATATTAGTAACTGGTTTTATTGATTTACCTATATTAATATATGCTTTTATACATAATAATATTGCTTGAAAGTCATTCGGATAACATTTTAAATACTCATCAATTTTATGTATAAACAAGTCATAATTACCGACGGAATATATGTCTAGCATTTCATAATATTCTTTATTTTCAAGATTATTTTTTTGTAATTCTCCATAATCCCTTACCAAAATATTATTATTTAGTCTGTAGTCATCTATAAATTGGTTAATTTCACTGGTTTTACTCAAAAACTTATTTGATACTACTCCAATATTCATGTTAGTTATATAACATTCATACAAATCAATTATAGAAAACTGACCTTCAAGCTGCATAGCAATAGTAAATACATTGGTATCAAAATCATCCTCTAGATTTAATTTGTAATCAAAATATTTATATATAAATTCCTGATCTTTTAAAGAATTTAATAACTCTTTTACTCTATTCTGATATGATACATAGCTACTATTATTTTCTACAAAAAAACTTCTAAATTCAATTAATGTATCTACTAATATATTCTGTCTTGTAACTTTAAGATATTCACTCATTATTTTCTTGTGTTCTTCTAATCCCTTTAACTTCTCAGTTAACATCATCTTTTGGCCGCACGACCAAATAGACACACAGATTTCATCCTCTATTTTTTCTAATATTTGAAAAGCTTCTATATAACATCCTCTAAATAAATAATTCTCATAATTATATTTCATAATGACAAATTTATTAATTTTATTTGTAAATAACTTAATTACATTAAATGAAATTTCTTCAATTACAACTTCATTGATTTTAGAGTTAAATACCATTTTGTTTATACACATTTCTTCCAAAGATTTTGGCAAAAATATTTTTTCCATCTTATTCATTAAATCTGGAAATTTATACATGCTCCTGAATATTCTATTTATATCTTCAGCTTCAGCATTAAAAAGAATATTAAAAAAACAATTTTTATAATTTTTCTTCTCACGCTTTAATTCAAATAATCTATATCTTCTTTTTTCTCTATTCATAATTTCTCCATCACTTAAAAATAGTATTAATTACATATTATTAATTGTATACACATGCCATTTATATAATAGGTACTATAATTAAATATCAAAACTTTCTATGCTTAAAATAAAAATAGCCGTATACTCCAATTATAGGAAATATGTGACTATTTCTCAATATTTTCAGCTTAAATATTTACTAAACTTAGTAAATTTCATCAACTGCATCACTAAATCCCCATCCCCTCTTTTCCTGATAAACATAATTTTCCTTTTTCAAAGCTTCATAAGAAGTCTGTAAATTGCTTTATTCTGAATCTTCTATTTCAATCTTTTTGCCCAATTTATCTCTTTTAGCAGAATGCTCTGACCTTAAGTCAATAAAATAGGCAGCCGCAATCCATAATTTTCTCACTTATTTTTAAAATTACTGTAATACTTCTTCTACCATAAATAGGTGTATATATCCATTGGTTGAATAAGTTCTTCTATAATTGTAAAACAACTCTATATACTTAAAAACTGCTTTTTAGCCTCAGTTTTGGTTTTGAAGTTATAATCATTTAACCATTCCATTTAAATTTTCCCCCCCAAAAAGACTCCATAGTGGCATTATCATAACAATTACCTTTTCTGCTCATTCTACATACTAATTTATGCTTTTTTTAAGAGGTTTCTGATAGTCACAACCAACATACTGCATACCTCAGCCAGAATGACTCATTATACCTTCCTTAGCTCCAGTTCTTCTAACAACTTGATTTCGATTTAGAATGGTTGAAACAAGTTCGTTTCTCATACGGTTTGCCATAGACCACCCAACAAGGTAAAGTCGGCCTTCTTTTGCATGAATATAAGCGATGTCTGAAACCCACTTCTAGTTAGGTTTTCATCTACAAAATTCCTGTTAAAAAGATTATCAGTAACAGGAAGATTATTATTTGAGTTGGTAGTTGATTTATACTTCTTTGTTGCTTTTAAACGTATTCTATTTGCCCTCATCAGTCAACCTACATGATCTCTACTCCTGTTACTTTCACTGAATGAAAGGTACTAATAATAGCTACCTCTTAAAACTTGAAGGAACTTACACATCTTTGAAATCTTAATCCGTATTTATGTATAAATTTAACTTCGTTATTTCATTTTTTTTGCAAAGTTGGCTGAGGTGTTGATTTACAATTAATATTTCTCCAAACAAAAATATGCGGATAAAATATCACCCACATCCTCTCTGCTAAATTATTCACACAAACTAATTCAAGCACAAAATTTTCTAACAATTCTATGCAGACTTCATGTTATAAATTTTATATTTTAAACAAAGCCCACTTACAAGTTTTTCAACTTCTCTTGTTATTACCCTGTCTACTTTGATCACCATATTTGAGCTATCTTAATTAATTATCCTGAATCTTACCGGATGAGGGATTCCTTCTTTATCAAACCATGTCACCATGTCTACAGGTTTAGCAACAACCTTCACTTAGAAAACCTCCCCTATAGCAAATCATAAAATAAAATTTCAGCCAGCCTATCCTTAAAATCCTTCATACCATCATGAATCCCATAATCAATCTTTTCCCCGTTTGAGCAAATCTCATTAAGTGAATATTGTGTCCTATCCTCTATTCCGTAATTGATTTCATATGTAAAGTATCTGAAATTATCATCATTATCATATACAATTGCGATATTTATAGCTTCCTGCGGCAAAGACGCTTCAGGCATAGAAATTATTATTGCTGTATGCTCAAAATCTGCTTGGACAATTTCCATTTTGAAGTCAGGCTCCGCACTCCTGAACTGCGGATTTTCAAGATCAATTGTAGGCCATGTACTTTTTAGCTCCTGAATAAATTGTTCTTCATTTCGCAGCAGCCTATAAACCATCAATCGTCCATTATTGAAGACTTTGTTTGGCATTAACTCATTAGCAAATTTATAATAATCCTTCCTGTACATATCCTCTGCACTCCCTCTATCAAATTTCCACGAACGTATGTTTGCATAAACATTATACCCTATTTCTTGTATACCTTTCAAGAGGAACAATGAGTTTACCTTTCTTTGTTTTAAAAAAACAGCAGCTGTGCAAATAAATTACCAGCTGCTATTTTCCTCGTTGCGCTTCGTCGCTTTTCGTCGCCCCTCGTCGCTCTTCTTCGTCGCTTTAAAACTTTATTTCTTTTTCAGAATATATCTAATCTGATTTCACCTATAACTCAATATTATTCAGCAAATCTTTTAATTTCTTCAATTCTTCCAAACTAAATGTAACTCCCTTACCCATCTTCTTATGTTCGGAATCCCATTCCCTTATATCATACTTTGGTTCTTTATCATTCCATGAAATAAGATTTAATTCCTTCTTCCATCCTTTTGAGGATTCTGAAAGTGTTCCTATGGTTTCTTTTATTTCATATTTAATATCTGCCATGAAAATTTCTCCTCTTCAATTTTATTTTTATAATCTTAACTCATTAAAAATAACTTCCGCCATCATATCCATAATGAATTTCATTTTTTCTTCATCACTGAATAAGCTCATAAAGAAATTGTCGTTCTGCTCATATCTGTTGACTGCAACATCTTTGAATCTCTCTTCATACAGATATTTAAACAATGACCTGTCATTTGCTTTGGCTGCATTGACAATTTTTTCGTCCTTTGCAAAGTCTGATTTCATTTGATCCAGTACCCTGTCCTGTTCGCTGAATTGGGTTCCGAAGCGTTCATTCATTTTATCTATGATGATCGATAGCGGATCCTTAGTCTTTTGTTTCCCTGAAGTTTCACCAGTTATATTAGGAACATATCCCTCTGAGTTCTCCAGGACAATGCTTCCTTCAAAGTTTTTGGAAAGCTTGTAATATTCAAGAACAATTTTATCTGACAAGTCCACTTTTTCTATGCCGCCTTTAGGTAAACATCTTGCTAAAAGGTTGGCGTAAACAAAGAACTTCTGCATATCCTTATCATACATGCGGCATACTTGTGTGATAAAGGAATATATACGGTTAAATCTTGCAAGGTATGACTTGAAATCTTCCTGGTCCTTGGTTTCCTTATCATTGTAACGGTCTATTGCAGGTTTGAGGCAGGCAGTGAGGGTAGCCTGTATATTATTTCCTTTAGAATAATATGCCTCTGCAAATCTCTCCACTTCTGCTGGATGATATATCTGATATCCGTCCAGTTTATTTTTTATGTCATAAATTACATTAGGGTCAGTTTCACCTTCCAATACAGTTGCTTCATAGTATGGCTGAAAGGACTTTAAAATATCCTCTGCTGAATTTACAAAGTCAAGTACAAAGGTATCATCTTTACCCTTCATGGTCCTGTTAAGCCTGGACAATGTTTGAACCGCTTTTACGCCTGATAATTTTTTATCTACAAACATGGTGTGAAGATATGGTTCGTCAAAGCCTGTCTGATATTTCTCGGCAACTATAAGCATGTTAAAGTCATCTGTATGGAACTGTTCCTTTAACTGGCTTTCCTTGATTGTTGCTCCTGCTTTGTCTTTATTCAGCTTTTCTTCTGTATAATCTTCGTCATTGTCAGTTACTGTACCTGAAAAAGCAACCAGTACATCCATGTCCTTATACCCTTTTGATTGGATGTACCTTCTGAACTCAAACAGGTATCTTACTGCATGAAGACGTGAAGAGGTAACTATCATTGCCTTGGCATGTCCGCCTATCTTCTTTTTGGTTATGCTTCTGAAATGATTCACCATGATTGCAGTTTTCTGAGCTAGATTATGAGGATGCAAAGATTCATATTTGGCAATTTCCTTACTTGCTTTATTGGAATCAAGGTCCGGATTATCATCAACCATCTTTGCAATCTTGTAATACATCTGGTATGTAGTGTAATTCTTCAAAACATCCAGAATAAAATGCTCTTCTATAGCCTGCCTCATAGAATATATATGGAAGGCCCTGAAGGTTCTATCCTCCTGTTTTTCTCCGAACATCTGCAAAGTCTTTTCCTTTGGAGTTGCAGTAAATGCAAAGAAGGATAAGTTATTCAGCTTTCCGTGGGATAAAAGCTCATCTACCAGCTCATCCTCAAAATCTGAGGTTGCAGCTTCCGCTTCGCTCTCCATCTGCCTGTATTCTTCAAGAATATCCTCTGTATCTCCCAAAGCTTTCTTTAATTTCTTCGCGGCTTCCCCAGTCTGGCTTGAATGTGCTTCATCCACAATAATTGCAAACTTGCTCTTGTTAGCCTGAATCTCTTTATAGATAACCGGGAATTTCTGAAGAGTTGTTATTATTATCCTCTTTCCGTCATTGATGGCATCTCTCAAATCAACAGCGTGTTTCTTTGCATCAATACATTCCACAACTCCCAAAATATGATCAAACTGATAAATGGTATCCTGAAGCTGGCTGTCCAATATCCTTCTGTCTGTAACAACTATGACAGATTGAAAAATCTTATGGTCATAGGCATTATGAAGTCCAGCCAGTCTATGTGCCAGCCATGCGATAGAATTTGACTTACCACTGCCGGCACTGTGCTGAATGAGATAATTCTTTCCTGCTCCATTTTCTTTAACATCCTGAAGCAGCCTTGTAACGACATCCAGCTGGTGATAACGAGGGAAAATAAGTGTTTCTTCAGTATACTTGTTTCCATCCTTATCTTTCTTCTCTTCCTTTTTAAGATGCATATATTTATGAAGAATCTCCATGAACCTGTCTTTGCACAGCACCTTCTCCCAAAGGTAAGCTGTCTGATACCCATCAGGATTCAGAGGGTTTCCTTTCCCTCCTACATTACCTGAACCATTTGACCCCTGGTTGAATGGCAGGAAGTAAGTGCTTTCGCCATTCAATTTGGTGGTCATATAAACTTCATATAAATCCACAGCAAAATGAACCAGCACCCTGTTCCTGAAATCAAAGATACTATCCCTGTCTGCTCTGTCAAACTTGTACTGGTCAATTGCATTTGAAATAGTCTGGCCTGTAAACTGGCACTTAAGCTCCATGGACACAACCGGAATACCATTTAAAAACAGTACAATATCAATGC
>JBEHWK010000039.1:0-24130 GCA_040217795.1 Clostridiaceae bacterium | reverse complement strand
CGTTGACTTAAGTTTATTTCTAAATCTTACTTCTTATTCCTCTGTTTAATTTTCAAAGACCAATTTGTTTGTTTTGTTTGTTTCGCATTTAAGCGACTTCTATATGTTAACAAAACATTTATTATTTGTCAACTACTTTTTTTCTCATTTTCGTTGACTTGTTTGCCCTCGTTCTGAGGACGTGTTTTATAATAACATCTGCAAATATATAAGTTATCACACAAAACTCTAATTAAACCTATTTATTATGAAATTTCTCTTAAATTCCTCACTTTTTCTGGTTATTTCTATTATTGATACACAAGGTAAAGTTTATTCTGTTCAAGTAGTAAAAACTCCTTTGAAAACTTAATTGTTTTACTTTATTAAGACCTGCCTGAACAGAAAAAGCGGGAAAATTCTTCACTGTGCTTCTTAATAAGAAGTACAGTGAGATTTTTTTCCCGCTCCCTAACTATTTATATTCTAACTTTCAATATCTGTAGCAATTGACAGGTTTTCTGATGATGTGTAGTCAATATCCTCTGAAACAGTATTTTTATCTGGTATATCTTTTTCTTCATTTCCCACAGCAGATGATATTTTTGCTATGGCTGCAATTTTTTCCTCTTCATTAGTTCTCATTAAAGTAACACCCATTGCTGATCTGCTTGTAACAGAAATACCAGAAACATTAATTCTTATTGCCACTCCTGAAGTATTAATAAGCATCATTTCATCATCTTCCTTACAAACTGATGCACCAACTAACTTACCGGTTTTTTCTGCTACTTTATATGTTATAAGTCCCATACCGCCCCTATTCTGCAGCTTATATTCTGTTAGGGGAGTCCTCTTACCGAATCCATTTTCACTTATAACCAAAAGATCCTCATGTTGAGTTGCTATATCCATACAAACTGCTATATCATCTTTTCTCAATGATATAGATTTAACACCTGAAGCTGTTCTTCCCATAGGTCTTACATCTTTTTCACTAAACTTGATTGCATATCCATTTTGTGTTGCTATTATAATTTCAGCATCACCATATGTCTGTTTAACTTTTAAGAGTTCATCACCATCTCTTAAGTTGATTGCAATCAATCCATTCTTTCTAAGATTCTTAAACTCATGGATAGGAGTCTTCTTAACAAGCCCGTTTTTAGTTGCCATAAATAAGAATCCATCAGGATTAACATCCTTAACAGATAATACAGTTTCTATTCTTTCATCCTGTCCTATAGGTATTAAATTAATAACATTTGTACCCTTTGCAGTCCTTCCTGCATCAGGAATTTCATATGCTCTCAGCTTAAATACCCTTCCCTTATTAGTAAAGAACAGAACATCTGAATGAGTAGATGTAACTACTGCATGCTCTACAAAATCATCCTCTTTTGTAGTCATTGCCTGTATACCCTTACCTCCTCTTCTTTGTGAAGAATAAGTATCAGCAGCTATTCTTTTTACATAACCTGTATGAGTTAATGTAATTACAACATCCTCTTCCTGTATTAGATCTTCAATATCTATTTCATTCTCTTGTTTTTCAATCTGAGTCCTTCTTTCATCACCATACTTTTCTTTTATTTCCAAAAGTTCTTCTTTTATAACTTCTAAAAGTTTTTGTTCTGATGATAATATTTCATTTAACCTGTTAATTAAAACCATAAGTTCATTATACTCATCTTCAATCTTTTCTCTTTCCAAACCAGTTAATCTGGCAAGTCTCATATCCAAAATAGCCTGAGATTGCTTTTCACTTAAATTAAATCTTTCAATCAGGGTATTTCTTGCTATTTCTGTATTCTTAGATCCCCTGATAATATTGATTACCTCATCAATATTATCTAGTGCTATTCTTAACCCCTCTAAAATATGAGCTCTTTCCTGTGCTTTATTTAATTCAAAAACAGTTCTTCTGGTTATTACTTCCTTTTGAAAATTAATATAATTAACTAATATTTCTTTTAAACTAAGAACAATTGGCTCATTGTTAACCAATGCCAGGTTAATTATTCCAAAGGTATCCTGCATCTTAGTATGTTTATATAAAAGATTTAATACAACACTAGGATTAGCATCCCTCTTAAGTTCAATCACTATTCTCATTCCGTCTCTGTCTGATTCATCTCTTAAGTCAGATATTCCTGTTATCTTTTTATCTTTAACTAAATCAGCAATATTTTCAATTAATTTAGCTTTATTAACCTGATAAGGGATCTCTGTTACTATAATCTTTACTCTTCCTTTTTCTTCTTCCATCTGAGACTTAGCTCTTACTATAACTCTTCCTCTTCCGGTTTCATAAGCAGCTCTTATTCCAGCCTTACCCATTATTATTCCGCCAGTCGGAAAATCAGGTCCTTTTATTTTTGTCATTAAATCCAGGCTTGTTGTTTCCGGATTATCAATAAGCATTATTGTTCCATCAATAACTTCCCCAAGATTATGAGGCGGTATATTAGTAGCCATACCTACGGCTATACCTGATGAACCATTCACCAATAAGTTAGGGAATCTTGAAGGTATTACAATAGGCTCCTGTTCTTCCCCGTCAAAGTTAGGAATAAAATCTACTGTATTTTTATTAATGTCTCTCAACATTTCAACTGCAATTTTATTCATCTTTGCTTCTGTGTATCTCATGGCAGCTGCGCCATCACCGTCAACAGATCCAAAATTACCATGACCATCCACAAGCATATATCTCATAGAAAAGTCCTGTGCCATTCTTACAAGTGCGTCATATACTGAAGTATCTCCATGGGGGTGGTATTTACCTAAAACTTCCCCGACAATTCTGGCACATTTTCTATATCCTTTGTCTGGCCTTATACCAAGTTCATGCATAGAAAATAGAATTCTTCTATGCACCGGTTTCAGTCCATCTCTTACATCGGGAAGAGCACGCCCCACTATAACACTCATTGCATAGTCAATATAACACTTTTTCATTTCATTTTTTATGTCAACTTCAAGGACTTTTCCCTCGTTTAAATTCATTGTCTTCACCTCAATTCAGTACTATATATCTAAATTAACAACCTTTTTCGCATTATTTTGAATAAATTCTCTTCTCGGCTCAACTTTATCCCCCATAAGAATTGTAAATATTTCATCAGCAGCTATGGCGTCCTCTATAGTTGCTCTTAATAAAATTCTTCTTTCAGGGTCCATTGTAGTTTCCCACAACTGACTTGCGTTCATTTCTCCCAATCCTTTATATCTCTGTATATTAGTATTATTATCTTTTCCGCCCAGATCTTTTATAGCATTTTCAAGTTCAGTGTCTGAATATGCATATATTTCTTTTTTAGCTTTTGATACTTTATACAGAGGAGGCTGTGCTATATAAACATGCCCTTGATCAACAAGTTCCCTCATGTACCTGTAGAAGAATGTCAGAAGCAATGTTCTTATGTGAGCACCGTCAACATCAGCATCAGTCATAATTATTATTCTGTTGTATCTTATTCTTTCAATATCAAAATCTTTTCCAATTCCTGCACCAAAGGCTGTAACCATACTTCTAATAGTATCTGAGTTAAGAATCTTATCAAGTCTTTGTTTTTCAACATTTAATATTTTACCTCTAAGAGGAAGTATAGCCTGGAACTTTCTGTCTCTGCCCTGTTTAGCTGAACCACCTGCTGAATCTCCCTCAACGATATATATTTCACATTCCGCAGGATCTTTAGAAGAACAATCTGCAAGTTTTCCAGGCAATGCACTTCTCTCTAAAACAGACTTTCTTGTAAGTTCCCTTGCTTTTCTTGCAGCTTCTCTTGCTCTGGCAGCAACCAGTGCCTTGTCTATTACAATTTTTCCTACAGCCGGATTCTCCTCAAGGAATAAAGCTACACTTTCACCTAATACGCCATCTACAATTCCTCTTACTTCTGAGTTTCCAAGCTTGGTTTTTGTTTGCCCTTCAAATTGAGGTTCTGATATCTTAACTGATATGACTGCTGTCAACCCTTCCCTTATGTCTTCTCCTGAAAGATTTTTATCACTTTCTTTAAGGTGTCCAAACTTTTTCGCATAATCATTCATTACTCTGGTAAGAGCAGTTTTAAATCCAACTAAATGAGTTCCGCCTTCAATGGTATCTATGTTGTTTGCAAATGAAAATAAATTTTCATTATACCCGTCATGATATTGTAAAGCAACCTCAACAGCCACACCATCCTTTATGCCTTCTACGTATATAGGATCCTGATGCAGCACTTCCCTGTTTCTGTTTAAGTAACTTACAAAAGACTTTATTCCACCCTCATAGAAATAATCTTCTTCTTTGTCATCTCTTTCATCTACTAATCTTATGCTTATTCCTTTATTTAAAAATGCTAACTCTCTTAGTCTGTTTGATAATACTTCAAAATCAAATATTGTTTCTTCAAAAATATCTGAATCTGGTTTAAAATGAACTTTAGTTCCATGCTCTTCAGGTTCTGCTTCACCTATTTTAACCAGGCCGCTAGTAACATTTCCTCTTGAGTATGTCTGTCTCCATACAGAACCTTCTCTTGTTACAGTAACCTCACACTCTTCAGACAGAGCGTTAACAACAGAAGCTCCAACCCCGTGAAGTCCTCCGGAAACCTTGTATCCCCCTCCGCCAAACTTTCCACCGGCATGCAGTATTGTCATTATAACCTCAACTGTAGGTTTTCCCATTTTAGGATGCATTCCTACAGGCATACCTCTTCCATCATCGATAACTGTGATTGAATTATCCTGATGTATATATACATCTATATTTTTACAGTATCCGGCTAAAGCTTCATCGATGCTGTTATCAACAATCTCATAAACTAAGTGGTGCAAACCTCTTGAGCTGGTACTGCCTATATACATACCTGGTCTTTTTCTGACAGCTTCTAATCCTTCAAGAACTTGAATCTGACTCTCATCGTAGCTTTCTCTATTTTGTTCCAACATATAACTCCTCCTCTATTTTAATTAAGACCACCATCTTTAAGTTAAACATTGGACTAACTTAAGGATTATATTCCACATCGGTTCTTTTTGTTAATGTTGCTGATGATATTGGTGAAAGATAGATTTTACTTTTTTTATCTACTTCTGCAATTACAAAGGACTTAGGTTTTTCCTTCGATATTCTCTCTACGAATCCATCCTCTTCCGCTAACCTTAAAAATTGTATAGTATCCGAACTGTACATAGTATTCTGCATATCAAATATTCCTATAACATCTTTTACCGGAACTACTACATTTTCTCCTAAATGTAAAAACACAAAAACTCCTCCTTGCTATATTGTGACCGTACCATCATTTACCACAAAAATCTTAGATTCATTACCTAAATATTGTGATATATCTTCTATACCAGTACATGTTATTATTGTTTGAATCCCTTTTATGGAATTCAATATATAAGACTTTCTGGTAAAGTCCAGTTCTGATAAAACATCATCTAAAAGAAGTACAGGATATTCTCCTGTTAATTCCTTTATGATACTTAAAGATGCAAACTTTATTGTTAAAACGGCTGTCCTTTGCTGACCTTGAGAGCCGTAAACTTTTGCATCTATACCATTTATCATTATTTCAAAATCATCTCTGTGAGGACCTATTCCTGTTACTCTCCTCTCAATATCCTTTTGTCTGTTTTTTACTAATAAATCTTTAAATGACTTTTTAAGATCATCAATATTTTTAACAGTACATGTATAATTGAACCTGATACTTTCTTTTTGTGATGTTATTTCTTTATGTATTTTATCACTATGCAAATTTAACTTTTCAATATAACTTATTCTGGAACTTATTATGTAACTTCCAAAGTTCACCAACTGGTCATCATAAATATCAAGCATAAAATCGTCGATTTTCTTTGATTTTAATAGTATATTCCTTTCATTGAGAACTTTGTTATATTGAACAATATTATAATAATATTTATTGCTTAATTGACATAATTCCATGTCTAAAAACTTTCTTCTTACTCCCGGAGATTCCTTTACAATTCTTAAATCCTCCGGGGAAAACATAACCACATTAAATATTCCGATCAATTCATCTATCTTATTTATTTTTATAGAATTAACCTTTATGGCTTTCTTTCCGTCCTTTAATATATTTATATCTATTTTCTTATCAAGTCTCTCTTTACCTATACTTAAACTTATATAAGCTCTGTCCTCGTTCCATTTTATGAGCTCCTTATCTCTTGAACTCCTATGTGACTTGGCAAAACCACAGTAATATATAGATTCTAATATATTAGTCTTCCCTTGTGCATTATTACCCATAAATACGTTAACAGAATTTACAAGTTCAAGCTGCAGCTCTTTATAGTTCCTGTAGTTTAACAAAAATAGTTTTTTCACAAACATAAAAACACCCAATTTAATTATAACACAATATAATTATATTATTTTAAACTTTTCTTCCTGTACTTCAACTTCATCATTGATTCTTAACTTTTTTCCTCTTTGGATACATACCTCACCATTGACCTTAACTTCCCCATCCTGAATCATCATTTTTGCTTCAGATCCAAGTGAAGCTATTCCTACCCACTTCAAAAACGAGTCTAATTTTATAAAATCTGTATTTATTTTTACTTCTTGCATAATATTAAAATTCAATGAATTCATAATATATGAAATTCATTGAATACTCTCCTTTCTAAAAATTATCTGGCTAATCTTACTGGTAAAACAAGATATTTTGAAACATCACTTTCTTTTCCTTTTATTACACATGGGCTTACACTTGATGTAAGTTCAAGCAATACTTCTTCTTCATCCATAACTTTAAGAACATCAATCAGGTATCTTGAATTAAATGCAATTTGTATTTCATCTCCTTGCAAAATTACAGCAACTTCTTCTCTTACCTTTCCCAATTGAGAATTGGAGGTGATAATTAAATTCTCACCTGATAATTCAAATTTTATCAAATTGCTGTTTCCTTCTTTTGCCATAAGCGATGCTCTCTCAATACAGTTCAGCAATTCCTGCCTGTTAACAGTAACCAATCCTTTATATTCCTGAGGTAACAGAGATTTATATTTTATAAACTCCCCCTCCAGTAATCTGGATATCACTTTTGTATCACCTAAATTGAATAAGATATGATTTGTAGTAAATGTTATATCCACAGCCTCTTCGCTGTCTTCTAAAATCTTAGCAACTTCATTTAATGTTTTACCAGGAATTACTGAGCTTATAGTATTTTCAGAATCTATCAATTCACTTCTTATTGCTAATCTATATCCGTCTAACGCCACCAAATTTAAACAAGAATTATTAACCTCAAATAAAATTCCCTGTAATATTGGTCTTGTTTCGTCTTGAGCTATGGCAAAAGATGTGCCTTTAATCATATTTTTTAATAAGTTCTGAGGAATTGAAAATAACTTTGTTTCGTTTATAACCGGTAAATCAGGAAAATCTGCAGGATTCATATGTATCAAGTTAAAAACTGATTTTTTGCAGGTTATATTAACTATATTGTTTCCATCTTCTACTCCTAAAGTTTCAATTGTTATTAAATCATTTGGAAGTTTCCTTATTATTTCTCCGAATATTTTAGCATCTACAACAATTGCTCCCTTTTCTACAACAGTTGCATCAATAACAGTTTCAATAGATACATCTACGTCAGATCCTATCAAAGTAACCCTATCATCTTTTGCATTTAGGTAGATGCCTTCTAATATTGGCATGGTTGATTTTCCTGTAATAGCCTTTTGAGCTATTGATATAGCATCTTGTAATTTAAATTTTTCGCATATAAATTTCATTTTTAACCTCCATAATTATAAACATATATCAACAGTCTAATGATTAATAATAGATAATATATATAGATAAAAATATAGTAATAATAGTAGTAGGGGCTGTGGATTTGTTAACAAGTACTCTTAGGGTGCAAAAACACAAGAAAGTTTGCAAAAAAATACTGTGGATAACTTAAACAGTTTACATGTGACTTATCCACATTGTTAGATGAAAAAATGTTGTTTAAAACTTATCCACATTATATTAACTTATTTTATGTACATTGTTACTTATTTTTGAGTAAGTTTTTTGGTTATATCATTTACTGTATTTTGAAGAACCTCATCAGTCTTGAGATTTTTAGATATTTTTTCATATGCATGTATTACTGTAGTGTGATCACGGCCTCCAAACTCTTCACCTATTTTGGGCAAGGATAAGTCTGTAAGCTTTCTGCTTAAATACATGGCAATCTGCCTTGGATATGCAACATTGCGGGTTCTTCTCTGAGATTTAAGCTCTTCAATTCTAAGGTTGTAGTAAGAAGAAACCACGTCCTGAATAGTATCTATAGTTATATTTTTGCTTTGTTTGTTGGATATTATATCCTTAAGAGCTTCACTTGCCAGATCAACTGTGATTTCTCTTCCTGTCAAAGAAGAATAAGCCACAATTCTTATAAGGGCTCCTTCCAGCTCCCTTATGTTGGCTTTAATTTTAGTTGCTATATATACCATTACTTCATTAGCAACATTTAAATTTTCAACATCAGCCTTCTTTTTTAATATCGCCATACGTGTTTCAAAATCCGGTGCCTGAATATCTGCTATAAGACCCCATTCAAATCGGCTTCTTAACCTGTCTTCTAACGTAGGGATTTCTTTTGGCGGTCTGTCGGATGAAAGAATTATTTGCTTATTTGCATCGTGAAGTGCATTGAAGGTATGGAAAAATTCTTCCTGGGTACGTTCTTTTCCGGCAATAAATTGTATATCATCTATAAGAAGAACATCGATATTTCTGTATCTGTTTCGGAATTCTTCATTTTTATCATCTTTTATTGAATTTATTAATTCGTTTGTAAATTTTTCTGAGGAAACATAAACTACTTTAGATTTTGAATTATGTTTAAGAATATAATGCCCGATAGCGTGCATTAAGTGGGTCTTGCCAAGCCCCACCCCCCCATAAATAAAAAGTGGATTATAGGCCTTGGCAGGAGATTCTGCAACTGCCAGAGAAGCTGCATGAGCAAATCTGTTTGAATTTCCTATTACAAAAGAATCAAATGTATATTTTGGATTTAATGTTGCAGACATTTCGTCACTTACAACAATAGACCCTTCAGAAGCATTTTTTTCAGATGATTTATTATTTTGTGCCGATTCGTCAGGTATTTCAGATTCTATCAGAATTTGTATATTGTATTTTTTTGATGATACAAGTTTAATTGCATTTGAAATTAGATCCTTATATCTCTGTTCTAAAATATCTCTGGTGAATTCATTAGGAACGCCTATCTTGATCTCATCTGAAGATATAGATAAAGGTTCGCAACTTTTTATCCATGTATTGAAACTGACCTCAGTCAATTCACTTCTTATTATATCCAATGTTTTTTCCCATAATTGTTTTAGTTGGGTATCCATCTTATATCCTCCAGTCAAATTTTATAAAAAAATAGATAAATTATACTAATAAATATTAATAAAAATATATTGGTAAACAAATTATTAACACTACTATTCTAAATGATTGACATTGTATATAATATTATACACATGTTAATATTGTTGTTGATAATTATATATAAAAAATCTTATGTATTGTTACTAACATCTGTGGAAAAAATAAAATTAACATTATGAACACTGAAGAATAATATTGATTTCAGACAAACACAGAATAAAAAACACAGATTACAACAAAAAAATAACAAGTTATACACAAAGTTGTCAACAGCTGTGGATAACTTAAATAAAAAAAAGTTATTCACAGCTGTATATTAATAATAGCATAAAGAGTAAAAATCATTCAAGAACTTATCCACAAAAAATAATTATGTTAATAAATTTATTCACATAATAAGTTTTCTTGACAGTGTCAATAATGAAATATATAATTATAAGGTAAAACGCAAAATGCAACAAATATAGTTTTGCTATTTAAATACTATTTGAAGGGGGTGTAGCCACTATGTTCATGACATACCAACCTAAAAAGAAACAAAGAAAAAGAGAACATGGATTTAGAAAGAGAATGAGCACTCTATCAGGAAGAAACGTGCTTAAAAGAAGAAAACAAAAAGGAAGAAAAAGATTAACAGCATAAGGGCCGCAGATGTGGCCTTTTTCTGCAAATGCAGAAAAAGGGGAATCTTATAAATGAGTGTTTATAAAATAGGAAAAAATATTGAGTTTAGACATGTATATAGAAGAGGGAAATCTCTTTCTAATGAAAACTTAGTTATATATATATATAATAATGGAAAAAACAGAAATTCTGATAATGTTAAGTTTAACAGAGTTGGTATTTCAGTAAGTAAAAAAGTAGGAAAAAGTGTAGTCAGAAGCAGAGTTAAAAGACTGATTTCAGAAAGTTACAGGCTTAATTGCAATGATTTAAAGGAAGGTTTTGACTTTGTTTTTGTAGCAAGAGTTGCCATTAAGGACAAAAGTTATTGGGATATAGAGAAATCTATGAAAAATTTATTTAAAAGGGCAGGATTAATTAAATGATGAAAAAACTTTTGATTATTCCAATAAAGTTGTATAGAAAATACATATCACCTTTTACGAAACCCAGATGTATATATCTGCCTACCTGTTCTCAATATGCAATGGATGCTATTGAAAAATATGGTGCACTGAAGGGCAGTTTTATGGCAGCGAAGAGAATCTTAAGATGTCATCCTTTTCATAGGGGTGGGTATGATCCTGTAAGATGAAGTTAAAATATTTTAGGAGGTATTCAATTTGTTTCAAGCGATAGTAGATTTCATGTATAAAATTGTAGAAAAGCTTCACGATTTAATAGTTTCAGTTGGCGTTACGGACGTGGGGGTTTCCTATGTACTAGCTGTAATATTGTTTACTTTTTTAGTAAGATTAATATTATTACCGCTGAATATAAAATCAACAAGATCTACAGAAAAAATGCAGCAATTGCAGCCAGAAGTTAAAAAATTACAAGCTAAACATAAAAACAGTCCTGAAAAGTTAAATCAGGAAATGATGCAATTATATAAAGAGAATAATGTAAGTATGACAGGTGGATGTCTTCCTATGGTTATACAAATGCCGATATTATTTGCTTTATACTGGGCTTTCAGGAAAATAAATTTAGGTTCAGATGCATCTTTCTTATGGATATCAAATTTAGCGGCGAGAGATCCGTACTTTATTTTACCTGTTTTAGCAGCTGGATCAACTTATATATCAACTGTATTTTCAACTAAGGCTACATCAGTAAATACTGAAGGTTCACCTGTAAACATGGCAACAATGAATGTAGGGATGTCAATTATGATAGGGGTATCAGCTATTAATTTTGAATCGTTGCTGGTAATTTACTGGATAGCAGGAAGTTTAATTCAAATGCTTCAAACATATGTTATAGTGATTCTGCCAAGAAAAAATAAGGCTAAGAGGGCTTAGGTATTATTTTTAATTTATATTAAAGTACAACAAGGTGGGTGAATAAGGTATGAAGGATATTGAAGTTAATGGTAAGTCTGTTGATGAAGCTGTAGAGATTGCTTTAAAGGAACTTAATGTTACTAAAGATAAGGTTGAAATTGAGGTTCTGGAAGAGGGAAATAAGGGATTTCTCAACTTATTTGGAGCTAAGCCTGCTAGGGTCAAAGTAAAAATTAAAAGAGACTATATATCAGAAGCCAGGACTTTTTTAAGAAACATCTTGAATTCTATGGATATTAAAGCAGAAATAAAAATTAAGGAAATTGATGATGTAATTAACATCAATTTAATAGGTCCAAGAATGGGATTGATAATTGGCTATAGGGGAGAAACACTGGATTCTTTGCAGTACTTAGTATCTCTTGTTGTTAATAAAGGACATGAAACTGCCTATAAGAGAGTTGTTTTGGATACTGAGAACTACAGGCAGAAAAGAGAAGAGACGCTTAAGAGAGTGGCAAGTAAAACTGCTTACAAGGTAGCAAAGTTCAAAAAGCTTATAAAACTTGAACCAATGAATCCTTATGAAAGAAGAATTATTCACGCAGCGTTACAGAATAATGATTCTGTTTATACTTATAGTGAAGGTGAAGAACCATACAGAAGAATAGTTGTGGATCTTAAAAAGAAATAAAAATTCAAAGAAAATGACTTTTCACTAAAGCTGAAATTTGAATTAGAAAAGTTAAGATAAAACTCTAGAGATGGTTAATAGCCATCTCTTAGTGCATTACAGAAAAAAATTTTATTTTTATAGTATTTTTTTATTTAATTATGTAGAATGAATATTAGATTTTAATTGTTATAAATAATATAGGTAAAGGAATTTTAAGGAGGCCTATTTTATATGAAAGAATTCGATACTATTGCAGCTGTAGCGACACCAATAGGTGAAGGCGGAATATCAATTATACGAGTATCAGGAAATAAATCTTTAGAGATAGTTAACAAAATTTTTAAGGGAGTTAATAAAAATAACCTGATAGATATGAAATCATACACAATGAGATATGGGTTTATTGTTTATGGTGAAGAGACCATTGACGAAGTGATAGTAAGTTACATGAAAGGTCCTAAAAGCTTTACTGCAGAGGATGTTGTGGAGATTAACTGTCATGGAGGAGTTATATCTACAGGAAGGGTTTTAGAAACTGTTATCAAGTCAGGGGCAAGGTTAGCGGAACCGGGTGAATTTTCAAAAAGAGCATTTTTAAATGGAAGGATAGATTTAAGTCAGGCTGAAGCAGTAATTGATATTATCAGGGCAAAAACAGATTTATCCATGAAATCCGCTTTATCTCAAAGTCAGGGAAAACTTTCCCGGGAAATAAATAACATAAGGGAATATCTTCTTAATGTATTGGCTCTTATTGAATATGATGTGGATTTTACAGAGGATGATGAAGAACCTGATGAAACTGTTCCGATAAGGGTTTCTGAAAGTCTGAAAAAAGCACTGAAGGATATTGATGATTTATTATTAAATGCTGAAGAAGGAAAAATTATAAGAGATGGACTCAAATTGGTAATAGTTGGTAAACCGAATGTTGGAAAGTCATCCTTGTTAAATGCTCTGCTTGAGGAAAAAAGAGCAATTGTTACTGATGTCCCTGGAACTACCAGAGATGTCATTGAAGAATACATAAACCTGGATGGTATTCCAGTAAAAATTATTGATACAGCAGGAATACGTGAAACAGAAGACTTAGTTGAAAAAATCGGAGTCGAGAAATCTAAAGAAAAAATATCTGAAGCAGATTTAGTAATTCTCATGTTGGATGTAAGCAGAAGCCTGGAAGATGAAGATATGGAAATCATTAAGCATGTTGAAGATAAAAAGTATATAGTATTATTAAATAAGGTAGATTTAAATAATGAAATCAATGAAAAGGTAATAGAAGACCTTAAAAATAAGATATATATATCTGCTAAAACAGGTTTTGGTTTAGAAAGCCTGAAAGACAAAATAAAAGAACTCTTTTTCAATGGTAAAATTGATGGAGAGAGTGTTATTGTTTCGAATACCAGACACAAGGAAGCTCTCTACAGAGCCAAGGATAACTCCCTTTTAGCATTAGAGAGCATTAAAAATGGAGACTTTTTAGATTTGGTATCAATTTATGTTACTTCTAGCTTAAAAGCCTTAGGAGAAATCACTGGTTCAGAGCTTGAAGAAGATTTGGTAAATAAAATTTTCACTGAATTTTGTGTAGGAAAGTAGGATTAAAATGAAATATTTAGCTGGAGAATATGATGTAATAGTTGTAGGTGCCGGACATGCAGGGTGTGAAGCTGCGCTGGCATCTGCAAGAATAGGATGTAAAACTTTATTATGTACTATGAATTTAGATTCTGTTGCAATGATGCCCTGTAATCCTAATATAGGAGGAACTGCAAAAGGGCATCTGGTAAAAGAAATAGATGCATTAGGCGGAGAAATGGGAATCAATATTGATGAAACCTTCATTCAATCAAGAATGCTTAATACTTCAAAGGGACCGGCAGTTCATTCCTTGAGGGCGCAGGCAGATAAGAAAAAATATCAGTTTAGAATGAAGAATGTTATAGAAAAACAACAAAACTTATTTTTAAGGCAGATTGAAGTAACCGGACTTGAAAGTGAGGATGGTAGGATATCTGGGGTTATAACAAAAAATGGCGCAGTTTTTAAAGCAAATGCTGTGGTTTTAGCTACAGGAACTTACTTAAAAGGAAGAGTAATTGTTGGTGATGTAGCTTATAGCAGCGGTCCTAATGGATTATTTCCGGCCAACGAGCTTTCTAAATCATTGTTGGATTTAAATGTTACTTTAAGAAGATTTAAAACAGGAACACCGGCCAGAATCAATAAGAGAAGTGTTGACTTTTCAAAGATGATAGAACAAAAGGGTGATGACCGTATAGTCCCGTTCTCTTTTATGAATGATAAAATAGACAGGGAGCAGGTTTCTTGCTGGCTTACATATACTAATGCCGATACTCATTCAATTATTAAAGGGAACATAGACAGGTCTCCTATGTATAATGGATTAATTGAGGGAGTTGGTCCAAGATATTGTCCATCAATTGAAGATAAGGTGATGAGATTTCCAGATAAACTTCAGCACCAGATATTTATTGAACCTGAGGGGGAAGACACTGAAGAAATGTATGTAGGAGGAATGAGTTCATCTCTTCCTGAGGATGTACAGATAAAAATGCTAAGAACTTTGCCTGGATTGGAAAATGTTGAAATGTTAAGAAATGCTTATGCTATAGAGTATGATTCTGTTGATCCAACAGAACTTAAACCTACACTGGAGTTTAAGGCGGTTCCTGGATTATTTGGAGCAGGTCAGTTTAACGGAAGTTCAGGATATGAAGAGGCTGGCGCTCAAGGAATAATTGCAGGGATTAATGCGGCTCTTAAGGTAAAAGGACAAGATTCATTAATACTGACAAGGTCAGATGGATATATAGGTGTCTTAATAGATGATTTAGTTACTAAAGGGACAAATGAACCGTATAGAATGATGACTTCAAGGGCTGAATACAGGCTTTTATTAAGACAGGATAATGCAGATCTAAGACTTACTGAAATTGGGTATAAAGTCGGTTTAGTTAAGGAAGACAGATATAACAAGTTTTTAAATAGAAAAAATAAAATTGAGAATGAAATCACAAGGATAAAGGCTCTTCAAATTACAAATAAGAATGAAGTGAATGAATTTTTAGAATCTATTGGTTCTTCTGAACTAAAAAAACCTATATCTTTATATGAATTAATTAAGAGGCCTGAATTGGATTATTTTATGGTTGAACCTCTGGATAGCGAAAGAGAACAATTCCCATATGATATAGGTGAACAGGTGAATATAATTTCCAAGTATGAAGGTTATATTGAAAAACAACTAGAGCAGGTGGACCAATTTAGAAAATTTGAAAAGAGAGTTATACCAGAGGCAATTGATTATAATGATATAAATGGTTTAAGAATAGAAGCTAAACAAAAGCTTTCAAAAATAAGACCTGTAAACTTAGGGCAAGCTTCCAGGATTTCTGGAGTTTCTCCTGCAGATGTATCAGTCCTTATGATATATATAGATCAGTTCAATAGACAAAGTAATTCTTAGGAGGTTTTTATGGATTTATTTAAATTAATGAAAGAGGCCTGTGAAGAAGTGGGTTTAGATTTTACTGAAGAAAAGTATAATCAATTCCAAACTTATAGAAAGCTTCTTCAAGAGTGGAATGAAAAAGTTAATTTAACTGCTATTACAGAAGAAGAGGAAATCATTAAAAAACATTTTATAGATTGCATAAAGGCATTTAAGTCCAAGGAATTACTTAATGCAAGA
Source organism: Clostridiaceae bacterium (assembly GCA_040217795.1). Lineage (GTDB taxonomy): Bacteria > Bacillota > Clostridia > Clostridiales > Clostridiaceae > Clostridium_T. Next base: position 8,357 of record JBEHWK010000039.1, on the reverse strand, counting down.
TCTCTTATAGACGTTGGAACAGGTGCTGGGTTCCCGGGACTGCCTATTGCAATAATGAATGGGAATATTGAAGTTACTTTATTGGATTCATTAAATAAAAGGATTTTATTTTTAAATGAAGTTATTAATAAACTGAACTTGAAAAATGTTAAAACTATACATTCAAGAGCAGAAGATGGTGCAAGGAATAAAATACTAAGGGAAAAATTTGATATCGCTGTCTCCAGAGCGGTAGCTAATATGAGTGTCCTGGCTGAATATTGCTTACCATATGTTAAAGTTGGAGGACACTTTATAGCTCTCAAGGGGCCGGCAATTGATGAAGAATTAAGTGCAGCAAAAAACTCAATCAATACTCTTGGAGGAAACATATCTGATGTAATTCAGGTTGAAGTTGAAGGAACTGATTTGAAACACAACTTGGTAATTATAAAAAAGATAAAAGGCACATCACCAGTTTATCCAAGAAAAGCAGGTACTATAAACAAGAAGCCAATTAAGTAATATCAAAAAATCCTTTAAATATTTAAAGGAATTACAAATGTTTTACAGAAGATGGTAATAAGTGAGCAATTGCTATATTTTTCAAAAGGGATGGGATTTTAATGCAGAATGAAATTTTGTATGTAAGTATAGATAATATAATACCAAATACATATCAACCAAGAAAATACTTTGATGAAGGTGCTCTCATGGAGTTAAGCAATTCAATTAAACAGTTTGGAATAATTCAGCCTCTTACAGTGAGAAGAAGAGGAAATTTATTTGAATTAGTTGCTGGGGAAAGACGGTGGAGAGCTGCAAAGCTTGCTGAATTGAAGGAAGTTCCATGCAATATTGTTGAAATTACTGATAGTGAGTCTGCAGAGATTGCACTTTTGGAAAATCTTCAGCGTGAAGATTTGAATTTCATAGAAGAAGCTGAAGCATACTACAATTTGATAAATGAGCACCATTTTACTCAGGAAGATTTGGCACGCAGAATGGGTAAAAAACAATCAACAATAGCAAATAAGTTAAGGTTATTAAAATTAAGTTCTGATGTAAGAGTCCTTCTTTTAGAAAATAGCTTAACAGAGAGACATGCAAGGGCATTACTTTCTCTTCCTGATGAAACGTCTCAATTGTCAATTATTAAGAAAGTAATTAAACAAAATCTGAATGTAAAGAAAACTGAAGAGCTTATAAATAAGGAGCTTTTAAAGCTGGCAGGAAATGAACTTAATTCTCAGGGGAAAAGAAGAATTACAGGTGTCTTTTCTTCTAAAATCTATGTGAATTCAATCAAACAAGTCTTTGATAAGTTTAAGATTCCAGCAGAATATAAGTCAAAAGACTGTGGTGAGTATATTCAGATTACAGTTAACATTCCTAAAAATAAATAATTTTATAGTAAGTGTGTAAATTCATTGATATAATTAGGGAATTTACACACTTTTTTGTTTATTAAATTTAGTTCTGCAAAATGTAAGGTTAACTGAGTACTTCAATAGGTTATTATAGAGTTTTATAAGTTTTGGGAAATCGGGGAAGGGAATTTAGTTTGTCAGTAATCATTGTTTCACGTGAAACAATTAATAAATTTTTATCATAATTCCTAATTTTACTTTTATTATCCAAGTTATAAATATATAATAGATATAGGGTTTAACTGAAAATATTACCTTATATTTATGAAAAATTTGAATTACATTGCAATTTTTGAACAATTATAGGGTAGCGCTTATGGATTTAAGGGGGAGATTTATTGAAAACTATATGTATTTTTAATCAAAAGGGTGGAGTTGGAAAAACAACAACAAATATAAACTTGTGTGCTAATCTTGCTATGGAAGGGTATAAGGTTTTAGCTATAGACATAGATCCACAGGGAAATACTACATCTGGGGTAGGAATAGACAAGAATAACATTGAATATTCTATGTATGATGTAATTACTTCAGATATTTCCTTAGATGATATAATAATTAAATGTAATTTAGTTGAAAATTTATACATAGCTCCTTCTACTATGGAATTAGCTGGTGCTGAAGTGGAAATAATAACAGTAAAGAATAGAGAAAAAATTCTATTAAACAAGATAAAGAAGTTAAAAACAAGATATGACTATATATTCATAGATTGTCCGCCTTCTTTAGGAACATTAACTATAGATGCTCTTGTTGCTGCTGACTCAGTTTTTATTCCTATTCAATGTGAGTTTTATGCATTAGAAGGTGTTGGACAATTAATAAATACAGTTCAATTAGTTAAAAAGTCATTAAATAAGAAATTGGAAGTTGAGGGCGTAGTAATGACTATGTTCGATGCAAGAACAAATTTAAGTATTGAAGTTAAAAAGGAAGTTGAAAAATATTTTGGGGAAAAGGTATATTCAACAACAATTCCAAGAAATATTAGATTAGCAGAAGCACCGAGTTTTGGTTTGCCAATTGCATTATATGATGAAAAGTGCAGGGGAGCGGAAGCATATACAAACTTAACTAAAGAATTTATTAATAGGCAGGGAGAACAAAATGAGTAAAAAATTTGCACTAGGAAAAGGATTGAATGCTTTAATTCCAAGTGAAAGTTTTGAGGAACCTGAATCAGAAGGTTCTTCAATATCTATACCCATAAACAAAATTAAAGCTAATGATAAACAGCCAAGAAAGTATTTTGATAATGAAAAAATATCTGAACTTTCTAAGTCAATCATAAATCATGGGGTAATTCAGCCGTTGATTCTTCAGAAAGATGGAGAAAATTATGTAATAGTAGCAGGGGAAAGAAGATGGAGAGCATCAAAGCTTGCAGGTTTAAAAGAACTTCCAGCAGTGATAATGGATGCAAGTGAAAGTGAATTACTTGAAATTTCTTTGATTGAAAATATTCAAAGAGAAGATTTGAATCCTATAGAAGAAGCAAAAGCTTATAAAAAGCTCATAAGTGACTTTAATATTACTCAAGAGGAATTAAGTGATAGAATTGGAAAGTCAAGGACTTCAATTACCAATACAATGAGATTGCTAAATCTGGATGATAGAGTACAGAATTATATTATTGAGGGAGTTATATCTGAAGGACATGGAAGGACACTCCTAGCAATTGAGAGTAACGAAAAACAGTATGAATTAGCTCAAAAGGTTATTGATGATAAAATTTCAGTGAGGGAATTAGAAAAAATTATAAAGTCACACAATAATGTCAAGGAAAAGAAAGAAGTTGAAAAGTCTTCGATAACACCTTACTATGCTGACCTAAAGGAAAAATTAGAAGGGCATTTTGGTACCAGGGTCAATATAGATAAGAAGAAGAATAAAGGAAAAATTGAAATCGAATATTATTCAGATGAAGATTTAGAAAGAATATTAGAGATTATAAAGTTGTAATGTTTCACGTGAAACAATTATGAAAGGAAGAAAAAGATAAATGAACAGCATAATAAACTTAATGAATAATTATATTATATACATAATAATAGCAATGGCTATAATAATAGCACTGCTTTTTATAATGGTAATAGTAGCATTCAGGTCATTATCCAGGGTTGAAAAAAGATTTAAAAAAATGATGAGGGGCATGAATAATAATAATTTAGAGGAAGTGGTTCTTGGATATTTAGATAAGGTTGATGAAGCAAATAAAAATTCATTGGAAGCAATAAAGTTAGGGGAACTTTTAGAGAGAAAATTTAAAAAATCAGTTCAAAAAGTAGCAGTTATACGCTACAAAGCTTTTGAAGATGTGGGTAGTGATTTAAGCTTTTCCATTGCTCTATTAGATGATAATAATGATGGAGTTGTACTGACTGGAATATATGGAAGAAATGAAAGTACAGCTTATGCTAAACCAATTGATAAAGGGATTTCAAGATATGATTTGTCTGAAGAAGAAATAACAGCATTAAATAAAGCAATAAATAATAAATAATAAGTAATAAGTAAAAAACCTCCTTTAAATAAAAGGGGGTTTTTTTACTTACATGAATTTGAAGAAGTAAATTTATCAAACAAGTCATCAATTGAATAATTTTTACCACCTAAAGTTTTAATTGCAAAATGATAAATTCCTTTTGATATAGTATCTGCAATGGTCATAACTGTAAACAATCGAGTGTTTTGAAGTACCATAAATTCAAAGTTTCCAGAAATATTTACCACACCTGTTATACTCAAGTCTCCTACAGGTGGTAATTTTTTATTTAAAGCTACTCCGGGTAGTAGTGGCTTCCGTTGAATGTATATCTTTCCTATATTTTGAGGGTCTCCTAAACAAGCGTCTATGGCAATTATATACGGTTTCTTATATAAAGAATTAATTAGTGATAATGTTCTTACAATATTTTTGGCGTTAATTGGATCTTGCAAATCTCCATATATTATCAAATTTTTTCTGATAAGGCATTTTAATTTATAACCCACTAAAGGACCTAATGAATCTCCTGTTGATCTGTCAGTTCCGACGCATATTATAACAATAGTTCTTTTACTGCGTATTATTGGATTTAACTCTGAATATAAGAAATCCCTGATAAGAAAAACTGAATCAGAAGATGTGGAATCACAAGTTAAAGAATTCATACAAAAACCTCCTTTAATAGGATTATTTCCATTAAAGAAGGTTTTTATGCAAGTAAACTACAATACTTTTTCATCTTTTAAGACTGTATAAAAGACTACAAGGAACATACAAAAGATCATTCCGCCAACCCCTGAAATAGTAACACCTATAAAAAGAGCTGCTAAAACAGCGATAGGATCAAGGCCAAGTGATGTAGACATAACCTTCGGTTCTAAAACTTGTCTCGAAATAAACACAATAGCATACAATATAGCTAATCCAATGGCTACCAGTAAATTACCAGTAAGTGCATAATATATAATTAATGGGAAATAAAGTATGGGCATACCAAGTATAGGGAGTAAATCTAAGATTGCACATATAACACTTAATATCAAAGAATATTTAATTTTAAAAATGGAAAAACCTACAAAAGTAATTAAAAAAGTAACAAATACTAAAAATAAATATGAAAGAGCATAAGTGATAAATTTATCTTTAATTTTACTTACTATAGCCAAAATGGAATTGTTATCTGCATAAAAACTATTCAGTAGGGACTCGTTTTTTGATGAAGCTACTTTTTTAGTAAACATGTATGTTGCTAAAAAAGTAAATATAATTACCATGAGTATATATGGTACATAGGAAAAAACTGAAATTACCATAGAAACGGCTACGGATCCCAAGGCTACACTGTAGCTGACTATCTTGCTTGAAAAGCTGTTCAAAGTATCTTTTATTGAGTTAATTATTACGGGGTCAATATTGAGATTATAAAAATAATCCTGTATCTGCATAAATTTATCTGCAATATATGCAGAATTTACAGTAAAATAAGCTTGAATGCTTTTAGTCAGGTTAATTAACTGGTTTGTTAATGAAGCAATTAAAATAACTATCATAATAATAAGTAATGATAGAAATATTACTGAAGTAATCAGAGAAGCTACCCAATCTTTCATTCTGAATTTTTTTATCAGATATATTGTAGGCTTTCTTAAAATCAGTGCAAATAAGGCAGCTAATACAAATGGCAGAGTGTAAGTAAGTGTTTTAAAGAATATCAAAAAAATCAGTGTATAGATTATAAAAAAAATCAGAAGCCTACTCACTTTACTTTCTATATTTTTCATATAATAATACCTCCCTTTGAAATTAGATCAAGAGATTCTAGAACGTAATCTATTTCATCCTTTGTATTAAATATGCCTAAACTGAACCTTACAGTACCGGAAGGAAATGTTCCAATAGATTTGTGAGCTAAAGGAGCACAATGAAGTCCGGTTCTTGACATTATTCCAAAATTTTTATCAAGAATAAAGGACAACTCAGAGGCCTCTTTTGTTTTCATGTTTATAGATACGGTGGGAGTTGATTTATATGCATCTAGTGTTCCGTATACAATAATATCCTTTAAATATTGTAATTCCTTGAGAAAATATCTGAATAAATCCTTCTCATTACTTAAGTGGTCTTTGTATACAGGGGAATTTATGAAATCTACAGCAGATTTTAATCCTGCTATTCCAGGAGTATTAAGAGTACCTACTTCAAATTTATCAGGCAAAAAACTTGGTTGGAATAAGTCTGAAGAACTGCTGCCAGTTCCTCCGGAAAAAACTGGTTCTGCTAGTTCATTTAGTTCATCATTTATAACAAAACCTCCGATGCCCTGAGGTCCAAGAAGGCTTTTATGGCCGGTAAAAGCTATGGCATCGGCATGCAGATCAGTAAAGCTTACAGGAATATAACCTGCAGTCTGAGCAGAATCAATAATAAAATAAATATTATTGTCTGAGCATATCTTTCCAATAGTATCTAATGGTTGTATAGTTCCAAAAACATTTGAGGCATGAGATAATACTACAAGTTTTGTATTTTTTCTGATTTTATTCAGAAAGTCTTCTATTATTATAGTTCCGGATGAATCACATTTAACAATGTCAAGGTCTATGATTCCTTTGGTACTTAAAAGGTGAAGAGGTCTTAAAGTAGAGTTATGGTCAATTTCTGAAGTGATTACATGCCAGCCTGATTTCACAACAGAATTAATTAATATGTTTAAAGAATAAGATATATTTGGTGTAAAAATCACATTTTCAGCTTTATTAAAGCAAAAAATTTCTGATATGGATTCTCTGCATTCATATACAATTCTGCTCCCTTCCAAAGCTGAATCATAAGCACCCCTGCCTGGGTTTGAGGCTAAGGAATTTATAAGGTTATACATTGACTCAGAAACTGCTTTCGGTTTAGGATAAGATGTAGCTGCATTATCTAAATATACATTCATAAGAAACTCCTTAAGTTATAACAAAAATTATATGTGAAAAAAAACTTAGACCACAAGATTCTTTAACATGAAGCAAGTCTAAATTATGTGTATGATTACTTAATTATATCAGAAACAGCTTGAAGAATACATAATTTGAAAGGTGAACAAAAATTCATCAATTATGTTAGTAGAAAAAAAAACTAAGTGATATAATATTAAAATGGGAGGGAGAGAAAATGAATCATTATTGTTTAGTAGTATTTAAAAATACAATAGGAGCTATTCAGGGAGAAAAGGAATTAAAGCAGGCAAATCTGGATGTTTCCGTTATGCCCACCCCATCTGTAATAACAGGAAGTTGTGGGATTTGTATAAGATTTAATGAGGGAGTATCTGAAAAAGTCAAAAAAGTAATTGAAGATAAAAACATTCAGATAAACGGTATATACAGGAAAAGTGAAGAAGGATACGTAAGGTTATAGGAGAAGGAGAATGCAGATGTATTTGATTGAATATTTATTCTCAATAGATTTTGAGAATAGGATAATTAAGTTGGGAAATTATCCGCTTAACATTAGTTTCCTGTTTGATATAATTGATAACGGGTTTACAATACTGATCATATGTTTTCTAATGTTTTTAGCTGTAAAAATTGGTAATGCGGTAATTGGAAAATTTGTTGAAAAACAAATAAAGAGTCAAATCAGATTTACATTGGATGAAAAAAAAGCTACCACTTTAGGCGAGGTTTTAAAAAGTATATTAAGATATTCAGTATATTTTGTAGGAGGAATAGCTATATTCTCCAGCCTTTTTAAAGGCATATCATTGACTTTTGCATCCATAGGGGGGGTAGCTTTGGGATTTGGAACTCAAAGTCTGGTCAAGGATATTATAAACGGATTTTTCATATTGTTTGAGGACCAATACTCAGTAGGGGATTATGTTACAATAGGATTGAAGTCAGGCATTGTTGAGAGCATAGGGATAAGAATGACTCAGCTTAAGGATTTGGGCGGAGATGTTCATTATATACCTAATGGAACAATACTTCAGGTAACTAATCATTCCAGAGGGGATATGAGATTTATCGTGGATGTAGAAATTCCATATAATGAAGATATTGACAGAGCAATTGAAGCTATTAATAAGGCTTGTGAAAAAGTATCGAAATCAAATGATAATGTGATAGAGGATCCTAAAGTAGTAGGAGTGAATTCAATGACTTCATCCGCAGTTATAATAAGAGCTGCAGGAAGGGCTGTACCAATGTATCAATGGGAATTGGAAAGAATTCTTAGAAAAGAAATCAAACTTACTCTGGAAGAGGAAGGAATAGAGGTACCTCAGCCTAGAACAGAAATAGTGAAGATTCAGTGTGATAAGTAATTTTTTAACAGTATAGGAGTGAGTATACAATGGTTCAAGAGTTTAACTTGGGAGATGTTGTACTAATGAAAAAGCAGCATCCTTGCGGAAGTTCTGAATGGGAGATAATAAGACTTGGAGCCGATATTAAGATAAAATGCACAGGTTG
>JBEHWK010000038.1:0-24324 GCA_040217795.1 Clostridiaceae bacterium | reverse complement strand
GAGGAGTACAGAGAACAGACATCGAAAGAGGACAGGTTCTTGCTAAGCCAGGTTCAATAAAGCCTCACCACAAATTCGTTGGACAGGTTTACGTACTGAAGAAAGAAGAAGGCGGAAGACACACTCCATTCTTCGACGGATACAGACCACAGTTCTACTTCAGAACAACTGACGTTACAGGATCAATCAAATTGCCAGATGGAATGGAAATGGTTATGCCAGGAGACCACATCGACATGAAGGTTGAGCTTATAACTCAGGTAGCGATGGACGAAGGACTCAGATTCGCTATCAGAGAAGGCGGAAGAACAGTAGGTTCTGGAGTTGTTACTTCTATAATAAAATAGTTAAAATAACGGTATCGCATATAAAGAAGCAATAAGGAAATCCTTATTGCTTCTTTTTTTAAAAAAATATTGATATATAATAAAAAATCATTTATAATGTCAAAAGACGAGTGCAAAAAATAATAAAATTGAGTAAAAAAAATATTGCTAATGAAAATCTTATATAGTATAATAAAGAAGTTGCATAGCATACAGCGATGATTCAAGAGGTTGCCGGACTTCCGGGTAATTCTTGATGAGCACGTTTGGATCTAGAATTCAACGACAGTAATGTATTTTCATGTTTGAAATGCGGATACACCCGGAACAGTTTACATTACTGGTGTGCGTTAGAAGTAAAGCGTACATGAAAAGGAGGGAACGAAATGTCAAAACAAAAAATCAGAATCAGACTAAAAGCATTTGATCACACTATATTAGATCAATCAGCTGAGAAAATAGTTGAAACTGCAAAGTCTACAGGAGCAAAGGTGGCAGGTCCAATACCACTTCCAACTGAGAAAGACGTAGTTACAATATTAAGAGCTGTTCATAAGTACAAAGATTCTAGAGAGCAGTTCGAAATAAGAACTCACAAGAGATTGATTGATATTGTTAATCCATCACCAAAAACTGTTGATGCATTAATGAGATTAAATCTTCCAGCTGGTGTTGATATTGAAATCAAACTTTAATATCAATTAAAGCAGGTAAAATTATCTAGTTTAATTACAAACTGTTATGATTACAGTAAGTAATCCGCTAATATGTTTAGGAGGTGCAGTAAATGAAAAAAGCAATTATCGGAAAAAAAATCGGTATGACTCAAATTTTCGATGCTAATGGTAAAGTAGTTCCAGTTACAGTTGTTGAAGCTGGTCCATGTGTAGTTGTTCAAAAGAAAACTACTGATAAAGATGGATACGAAGCAGTACAAGTGGGATTTGGAGATATAAGAGAAAAGTTAGTTAACAAGCCAAGAAAAGGACACTTCGCAAAAGCTAACGTTGCTCTTAAGAGAACTTTAAAAGAGTTCAAATTTGATAACGCTGCTGAATATGAAGTTGGCCAAGAAATAAAGGTTGACATATTCGAAGTTGGAGAAAAAGTTGATGTGTCAGGAGTTTCTAAAGGTAAGGGATTCCAAGGTACTATCAAGAGATGGAATGGAAGCAGAGGACCAATGTCACACGGTTCTAAATTCCACAGATCAGTAGGTTCAATGGGAGCTTCTTCTGATCCATCAAGAACTTTCAAGAACAAGAAGATGCCAGGACACATGGGTGCTGTTAATACAACAGTATTAAATTTAGAAGTAGTTAAAGTAATGCCAGAAAAGAACTTGCTTTTAATAAAGGGTGGTATCCCTGGTCCAAATAAAGGAACAGTAGTTATAAGAAACGCTGTTAAAGCTTAATTTCGGTAGAAAGGAGGAAACAGGATGCCTACAGTAGGATTATTTAATAATGAAGGTCAAAAAGTTGGAGATATCCAATTGAATGAAAATGTGTTCGGAGTTGAAGTTAATGAATATGCATTACACCAAGTGGTAGTTGCATTATTAGCAAACAAGAGACAAGGAACTCAATCAGCTAAAACAAGAGCTGAAGTTAGAGGAGGCGGAATCAAGCCTTGGAGACAAAAAGGAACTGGTAGAGCAAGACAAGGTTCAATAAGAGCACCACAATGGATACATGGTGGTATAGTTTTTGCACCAAAGCCAAGAGACTACAGAGTTTCTGTTCCAAAGACAATGAGAAGAGTTGCAATGTTATCTGCATTATCTAGCAAGGTTGCGGACAATGAAATGTTAGTTTTAGAAGATTTAGCTTTCGAAACACCAAAAACTAAAGCTATGATCAGCTTGCTAAATGCATTACAGGTAAAGAAAACTCTTATAGTTACAGCTGAATCTAATCAAAATGTATATAAATCTGCTAGAAATATCCCAGGAGTTGAAGTTATTCCAGTAAATAACATCAACGTTTACGATATATTAAAGTATGATAATCTAGTTATGACTAAGGATGCTGTATCTAAAATTGAGGAGGTGTACGCATAATGAAATTAACTAGCCATGATATAATAAGAAAGCCAATCATCACTGAAAAAAGTATGGCAATAATGGCAGAAAGAAAATACACCTTCATAGTTCATCCAACAGCAAATAAAGTTCAAATAAAAAGAGCTATTGAAGAAGTTTTTGGCGTTAAAGTTGAAGATGTCAAAACTATGAAGATTGAAGGAAAAACTAAAAGAGTTGGCGTTCACATAGGAAAAAGAGCTGACTACAAAAAAGCTATAGTTAAACTTGCAGCTGACAGCAAAGGAATAGAATTCTTTGACGGAATGATGCAGTAATTAGGCGTATTATTGGCCGAGGGCCAGAGAAGCTAGAGTAAGGAGGGAAATTTAGATGGCAGTTAAAAAGTTTAATCCTACTACCCCATCAAGAAGAGAAATGACTATGCCTACATTTGAAGAAATAACTACAAATGTACCTGAGAAATCACTTCTTGTTTCTTTAAGTAAGACTGGTGGTAGAAATGCACAAGGAAAAATAACTGTAAGACATCACGGTGGTGGTGCCAAGAGAAAATATAGACTTATAGATTTCAAGAGAAATAAGGATGGTATTCCAGCAAAAGTTGCTACAATAGAGTACGATCCAAACAGAACAGCTTATATAGCATTAGTTGTATATGCTGACGGGGATAAGAGATACATAATAGCTCCAGTTGGTTTAAAAGTTGGAGATACTATAGTATCAGGACCAGAAGCTGATATTAAGCCTGGTAACACTTTACCTCTAAAAAACATTCCAGTTGGTACTGTTGTTCACAACGTTGAACTTCAAATCGGCAAAGGTGGTCAGTTAGTAAGAGCTGCTGGTTCTTCAGCACAATTAATGGCTAAAGAAGGCAACTATGCTACATTAAGATTACCTTCAGGTGAAATGAGATATGTTAGAATAGAATGCAGAGCTACAATCGGAACTGTTTCTAACTTAACTAACGACATCGTAAACCTAGGTAAAGCTGGTAGAAAGAGACATATGGGATGGAGACCTACAGTAAGAGGTTCTGTAATGAATCCTAACGACCATCCACACGGTGGTGGTGAAGGTAAATCTCCAGTTGGTAGACCAAGTCCAGTTACTCCATGGGGTAAACCAGCACTTGGATACAAAACTAGAAAACACAAGAAGTACTCAGATAGATTTATCATCAAGAGAAGAAACAGCAAGTAATATGAAGAGAATATTCAATTCTCTTCATGTCTTGAGCGCATAAAGGTTAATGAAGGGAGGATTTCAAGTGAGTAGATCAATTAAGAAGGGACCTTTTATACAAGCAGGTCTTTTAAAGAAAATAGAAGAAATGAATGCTAATGGTGAAAAGAAAGTTGTTAAAACTTGGTCAAGAAGTTCAACAATATTTCCTCAAATGATCGGTCACACTATCGCTGTTCATGATGGAAGAAAACATGTACCAGTATATGTAAGTGAAGATATGGTTGGTCATAAGTTAGGAGAGTTCGCTTTAACTAGAACTTATAAAGGACACATTGATACTGAAAAGTCATCAAAGAGAAAGTAGTTGCCTGGAAAGGAGGATCATCAATGGAAGCTAAAGCAATAGCTAAATATATAAGAATGTCACCTATAAAGGTTGGATTAGTTCTTAACTCAATTAAAGGAAAAAATGTTAATGAAGCTTTCGCAATATTACAATATACTCCAAAGTCAGCAGCAGTTGTTGTAAACAAAGTGCTTAAATCAGCAGTTGCTAATGCTGAAAACAACATGGAAATGGATTTAAACAAATTATATGTTGCAGAGGCTCATGTAGGTCAAGGACCAACATTAAAGAGATTTAGACCACATGCTCAAGGTAGAGCATTCAGAATAAACAAAAAAACAAGCCACATAACTGTAATAGTTAAAGAAAGAGCTTAGTAGAAGGAGGGAAATACAGTGGGCCAAAAAGTACATCCTCACGGACTTAGAGTTGGCGTTATCAAAGGCTGGGATGCAAAATGGTACGCAAACAAGAAAGATTTTGCAGATAACCTTATCGAAGATAACCAAATCAGAGAATTCGTTAAAAAAGAATTATTCTCAGCTGGTATATCAAAGATTGAAATCGAAAGATATACTAACAGAGTAAAATTAAACATTTTTACTGCTAAGCCAGGTGTTGTAATCGGCAGAGGCGGATCAGGAATTGAAGCTTTAAAGAAAAAATTAGAAGCATTTATAAAAGAAAAAAATGTTTTAATAAACATTGTTGAAGTTAAAAATGCAGAAGCAGATGCTCAGTTAATGGCTGAAAACATAGCTGCTCAATTAGAAAAGAGAATATCTTTCAGAAGAGCAATGAAACAAACAATCCAAAGAGCTATGAAGTCAGGAACAAAAGGTGTTAAAACTGCATGTTCTGGTAGATTAGGCGGAGCAGAAATTGCTAGAACTGAACAATATCATGAAGGAACAATTCCACTACAAACTTTAAGAGCTGATATAAGTTATGGATTTGCAGAAGCAGATACAACATACGGAAAAATCGGTGTTAAAGTATGGGTTTATAATGGAGAAGTACTTCCAACAAAAAAAGTAGTTGGTGTTACAGAAGAAGTTAACGCATAATAAGAAAGGAGGAATACGTCATGTTAATGCCTAAAAGAGTTAAACATCGTAAGGTACAACGTGGTAGAATGAAAGGAAAAGCTACTAGAGGTAATTTCCTTGCATATGGAGATTTCGGTATTCAAGCTACATCTTGCGGATGGATTACAAGCAATCAAATAGAATCTGCCAGAATAGCAATTAATAGATACATCAGAAGAGGAGGAAAACTTTGGATAAAGATTTTCCCAGATAAGCCAGTAACTGAAAAACCTGCTGAAACAAGAATGGGTTCCGGTAAAGGATCACCAGAATATTGGGTAGCAGTAGTTAAGCCAGGCAGAGTATTATTCGAACTTTCAGGCGTTCAAGAAGAAGTAGCTAGAGAAGCTATGAGACTTGCGCAACACAAACTTCCTGTAAAGAGTAAGTTCGTTACAAGAAGAGATTTTGAGGAAATGGGTGGTGAAGAATAATGAAGGCTAAAGATTTAGTAGAATTAAGATCAGGCAATCCTCAAGATTTAAAAGTTAAATTAGGCGACCTTAAGGCTGAATTATTCAACTTAAGATTCCAATTAGCTACAGGACAATTAGAAAACCCAATGAGGATAAGAGAAGTTAAAAAATCAATCGCCCAAATTAAGACAATCATCAGAGAAGAAGAACTAAAGGCAATTGAGCAGTAATTTCGCAAGGCTGAAAGGAGGTAAGCTCAGTGGAAAGAGGATTAAGAAAGAAGAGAATAGGCAGAGTTGTTTCAGATAAAATGGATAAGACAATCGTAGTTGCTGTTGAAACAAAGGTTAGACACCCACTTTACGGGAAGACAGTTAACAGGACTACTAAGTTCAAAGCACATGATGAAAATAACGAAGCTAAAATTAATGATAGAGTATTAATTATTGAAACTAGACCATTATCTAAGGATAAGAACTGGAGATTAGTTGAAATAATAGAAAAGGCGAAGTAATCTTTTTTAAGACGAAAGGAGGTTAATTACATGATACAACAACAAACCTTACTAAAAGTTGGAGACAATTCTGGTGCTAAAGAAATTATGTGTATCAGAGTTTTAGGTGGATCCAAAAGAAAGTACGGAAACATTGGAGATATAATCGTTGCTTCAGTTAAAAGTGCAACACCAGGCGGAGTTGTTAAAAAAGGTGACGTTGTAAAGGCAGTTATAGTTAGATCTAAGAGAGGTTTAAGAAGAGCTGACGGATCATATATCAAATTCGATGAAAATGCAGCAGTTATAATAAAGGATGATAAGCAACCAAGAGGAACTCGTATCTTCGGACCAGTTGCAAGGGAGCTAAGAGATAAAGAATTTAACAAAATATTATCATTAGCACCTGAAGTTCTATAAAAGAGTAGGAGGTGGCTAAGGTGAAGGTACACGTAAGAAAGAACGATACAGTTGTAGTTATATCAGGAACAGATGTAGGCAAAACTGGAGAAGTTTTAAAAGTAATCCCTAAGAGCGGAAAAGTTATCGTTAAGGGAGTTAACATAGTAAGTAAACACCAAAAACCAAACAGAGAAAACATGAATGGCGGTATAGTTCAAAAGGAAGCTCCTTTATACAGCTCAAAAGTTATGCTATATTGCACAAAATGTAAAAATGCTACAAGAATAGCACACAAACTTCTTGATGACGGCACTAAGGTAAGAGTATGCAAGAAGTGTGGAGAAACATTCTAAACTGAAAGGAGGTTCTTTTAATGATAACTAGACTACAAGAAAAATATGAAAAAGAAGTAGTTCAAGCTTTAATAGAAAAGTTCGGTTACAAAAACATAATGGAAGTACCAAAGCTTGAAAAAATAGTAATAAATATGGGAGTTGGAGAGGCTAAAGAAAACCAAAAGGTTTTAGAGTCAGCAGTTAGTGATTTAACACTAATTTCAGGACAAAAGCCAATCTTAACTAGAGCAAAGAAATCAGTTGCAAACTTTAAGATAAGAGAAAATATGCCTTTAGGATGTAAGGTTACATTAAGAAGAGCAAAGATGTATGAGTTTGCTGACAAATTAATGTCAATAGCTCTTCCAAGAGTAAGAGACTTCAGAGGTGTTTCTGCAAATGCATTCGACGGCAGAGGAAACTATGCTCTAGGAGTTAAAGAACAATTAATATTCCCAGAAATTGAGTACGATAAAATCGATAAAGTGAGAGGAATGGATATAATCTTCGTTACAACTGCAAAGACTGACGAAGAAGCAAGAGAATTATTAAGATTTCTTGGTATGCCATTCGCTCAATAATAAGGAGGGGATATCGTGGCACGTAAGGCAATAATCGAAAAATGGAATAAAGAACCAAAATATAAAACAAGAGCTTATACTAGATGCAGAATATGTGGTAGACCACATGCAGTGCTAAGAAAATTTGGTATCTGCAGAATTTGCTTCAGAGAACTTGCTTATAAAGGTCAAATTCCTGGATGTAAAAAGGCAAGCTGGTAGAAATCTAATGTAGCGAAAGGAGGCACAAGTCAATGGTTATGACAGATCCAATTGCAGATTTGCTAACTCGTATAAGAAATGCAAACTCTGTAAGACACGAAACAGTAGAGGTTCCTTCTTCAAGTGTAAAGAAGGCTTTAACTAATATATTATTACAAGAAGGTTACATCAAAGAAATCGAAGAGTATAACGATGGTGTAGTTCCTATGATAAGAATTACTCTTAAGTATGGTGCAAATAAAGAGAGAGTAATAACTGGTCTTAAGAGAATATCTAAGCCAGGTTTAAGAGTATACTGCAAAAAAGATGAAGTACCAAAAGTACTTAATGGATTAGGAGTTGCAGTAATATCTACTTCTCAAGGAATAGTAGTAGATAAGGATGCAAGAAAGTTAGGATTAGGCGGAGAGGTTATCTGCTACGTGTGGTAATTTTTCAAGTTGAAAATAACTATTATTAAGTTTTAAATAGAGAAATGTTCTTAGAATCGAATATAGGAGGTGCAATTATGTCAAGAGTAGGTAGATTACCGATAGCTATACCAGCTGGAGCTACTGTTACTGTAACACCAGACAACGTTGTTACTGTAAAAGGGCCAAAAGGTGAGTTAGTAAAAGCTATGCACAAAGACATAAATATAGCAGTTGAAGGCAATGAAGTTGTTGTAACTAGACCAAGCGACCAAAAAGAGCACAGAGCTCTTCATGGATTAACAAGAGCACTTATCAATAACATGGTTACTGGAGTAACTCAAGGATTTGCAAAAACTCTTGAATTAATAGGTGTTGGTTATAGAGCACAATTACAAGGTAACAAATTAGTAATGAACCTTGGATATTCTCATCCTGTTGAAGTTGAAGCGGTTGAAGGCGTTAGCTTCAAACTTGAGGGAACAACTAAGGTTATAGTTGAAGGAATAGATAAAGAAAAAGTTGGTTCAGTAGCAGCTGATATTAGATCATGGAGAGAACCAGAACCTTACAAAGGTAAAGGTATCAAGTACTCTAATGAAGTTATCAGACGTAAGGAAGGTAAGACTGGTAAGAAATAATTGAAAGGAGTGAACCATTATGTTCAAGAAGGTAGACAGAAAGCAATCTAGAACTAAACGTCACTTGAGAGTTCGTAAGAAAATATCAGGAACTCCTGAAAAACCAAGACTATGTGTTTTCAGAAGTTCAAAAAATATATATGCTCAAATAATAGATGATGTTAATGCTGTAACTCTTGTTGCTGCTTCAAGCTTAGATAAGGACTTCAATGGCGCAGGAAGCAACAAAGAAGCGGCTAGAATAGTTGGAGCTGTTGTTGCGAAGAAAGCTGTTGAAAAAGGAATAACTGAAGTGGTATTTGACAGAGGCGGTTATATATATCACGGAAGAGTTCAAGAGTTAGCTGAAGGCGCAAGAGAAGCAGGCCTTAAATTCTAAAAAACAAGGAGGGAAATAAATGAGAATCGATCCTAGCACACTAGACCTTAAAGAAAAGGTTGTTTTTATAAACAGAGTAACTAAGGTTGTTAAGGGTGGTAGAAACTTCAGATTCAGCGCACTAGTTGTTGTCGGTGACGAAAACGGACACGTTGGTGTAGGAATGGGTAAGTCAGTAGAAATCCCTGAAGCAATCAGAAAAGGAATAGAAGACGCAAAGAAAAATTTAGTAAATGTTGCTATGGTTGGAACTACAGTTCCACATGAAATATACGGTAAATTCGGTACTGGAAATGTATTAATCATGCCAGCTGCAGAAGGTACTGGAGTTATTGCTGGGGGTCCAGCAAGAGCTGTACTTGAATTAGCAGGATTAAAAGACGTTAGAGCTAAATCTTTAGGATCTAACAACCCAAGAAACATGGTTAACGCTACAATCAACGGATTAGCAAGCTTAAGAACAGCAGAAGATATTGCAAAATTAAGAGGAAAATCTGTTGAAGAGATACTAGGTTAGGAGGGATTGCCATGACTAAAGTAAAAGTTACATTAGTTAAGAGCTTAATCGGTAGAAAGAAAGAACATATCGCTACTGTAAATGCCCTTGGACTAAAGAAAATCGGAAAAGTAGTAGAACACGAAATCACACCTCAAATCAGAGGAATGATCAAAAAAGTTGACTACTTATTAAAAGTTGAAGAAGTTTAATAAGAAGGAGGTGTAAGTAGCATGAAACTTCATGAGTTAAAACCAGCTGAAGGAAGCAAGAAAGCACCTAAGAGAATCGGTAGAGGTACTGGATCAGGATTAGGTAGAAACGCTGGTAAAGGTGAAAAAGGACAAAACGCTAGAACTGGTGGTGGAGTAAGACCTGGATTTGAAGGGGGTCAAATGCCACTATACAGAAGACTTCCTAAGAGAGGCTTCACTAACATATTCGCTAAAGAATATGTTTCAATAAATGTTGATAGATTAAATATATTTGAAAATGGAACTGAAGTTACTCCTGAATTATTACTTGAAACTAGAGTAATAAGCAAAGTAAGAGACGGAGTTAAGATATTAGGAAATGGACAAATAGAAAAGAACCTTACTGTAAAAGGATGCAAGTTCTCTAAGTCTGCAATAGAGAAGATAGAAGCAGCTGGAGGAAAAGTTGAGGTGATTTAATTATGCTATCAACCCTACGTAATGCCTGGAAGGTTCCGGATTTGAGAAAAAGAATATTATGGACAGTATTTATTGTAGCAATTTACAGGTTAGGAAGTCATATTCCTGTACCTGGAATTGATACAGACTACCTTAAAAATTTGACTCAAAGCGGAAATAGTTTATGGAGCTTTTATGATTTGATGTCTGGTGGTGCACTAAGCAGGTTCAGTATATTGGCCCTTGGAGTTGTGCCGTACATTAATTCATCAATCATAATGCAATTACTTACTATAGCAATTCCACCTTTAGAGCAGCTATCTAAAGAGGGAGAAGAAGGACGTAAAAAGATTCAAAAAATAACCAGATATGCATCTGTAGGTTTTGGACTTATTACAGCATATGGTACTTTAGCTCTTATGAATCAGCAAGGTGGTATTAAAGATTTAAGCAGCACCCTCATATATTTAATCATGTTGACTCTTACAGTAGGATCAGTTTTCTGTATGTGGTTAGGTGATCAAATAACAGTTAAGGGTATTGGAAACGGAATATCCCTTATAATTTTCATAAATATAGTATCAAGAATACCTAGTTCTATAGTATCTTTAGGAAGATTAGTTCAAATGGAACAGGTTGATCCAATACAAACAGTGTTGCTTGGAGTTTTTGTTTTAGCATTGCTTGCTGGAGTAATTTTTCTGTCATTGGCAGAAAGAAGAGTTTCTGTTCAGTATGCAGGAAAGGCTGTTGGCAACAGAATGTATAAAGGTCAATCAACTCATATACCATTAAGTTTGATAGGATCTGCTGTTATAGCAATTATATTTGCAATGTCTGTAATGCAGTTTCCGCAAACTGTTGCACAACTATTCCCTGATAAGGAATGGGCAAAATGGATTATGAGCAGCACATATAGTGTATTTAATAGTAAGACCTGGATGTATGCAGTTTTATATGCACTTTTGACAATATTCTTTACTTGGTTTTATACTCAAGTAACTTTCAAGCCGGATGAGATGGCAGAAAATATGAATAAGTCAGCTGGGTTTATTCCGGGAATAAGACCGGGTAAACAAACAGAAAAGTATTTGGAAAGAATACTGACCAGGGTATCTTTATTTGGTGGATTATTTGCTGCATTGCTAGTTATAATACCTATAGTAATTGAGAATAGCACACAATTTAAAGGGATTGCGTTTGGACCTACATCAATATTAATTTTAGTTGGTGTAGCATTAGATGTAATGAGAACCTTAGAATCACAGTTGGTAGTTAGACACTATCAGGGATTTTTAAAATAGAGCAAGACAGGATGGAGGATTATACCGGTGAAGATTGTATTATTAGGCCCTCCTGGCGCAGGTAAGGGGACACAGGCAAAATCAATTAGTAATAGATACTCCATACCACACATTTCAACTGGGGATATTTTCAGAAAAAACATTTCTGAAAACACTCCATTGGGTGTTGAAGCAAAGAAATATATTGATAAAGGTCAATTAGTTCCAGATGAAGTAACTATTAATATGGTTAAAGATAGGTTGCAGCAAGAAGATTGCAAGACTGGATATCTTCTGGATGGGTTTCCAAGAACTGTATACCAAGCTGAAGAACTTCAAAATTTCTTAGTTGAAAGAGGTCAAGTTCTGGATACAGCTCTATTAATCCAAGTGCCAGGAAGTTTTATTTTAGAAAGAATGACAGGAAGAAGAGTTTGCCCATCTTGTGGAGCAAGTTATCACGTTAAATTCAACCCACCTTTGAAAGAAGGAAAATGTGATGTTTGTGGTTCAGAAGTTATTCAAAGAAAAGATGATTCTGAAGAAACTGTTCAGGAAAGATTAACTGTTTATGAAAATCAGACTCAGCCGCTTATAGAATTCTACAGTAATGAAGGATTGCTTACGGCTGTAGATGGAACAAAAGCAATTAATGAGGTCTTTGAAAGCATCTGTGATATATTAGGAAGTGAGTAAAATGATAATATTAAAAAATCAAGATGAAATCGACCTAATGAGAAAAGCAGGAAAGTTATTGGCAGAGACACTACTGTTAATTGAAACAAAAATAAGACCTGGTATTACTACTGAGGAAATAGATAGGATTGCAGAAGAATTTATAACTAAGCATGGAGCAAAACCTTCCTTTAAAGGATTATACGGTTTTCCAGCTTCACTATGTATATCTGTGAATGATCAAGTAGTCCATGGTTTTCCAGGTACTGTTAAGTTAAAAGATGGAGACATTGTAAGTATTGATGGTGGTGTTTTTTTGAATGGGTTTCATAGTGATGCAGCAAGAACATTCCCTGTGGGAAATGTTTCAGAAACAGCCCAAAAGCTTATAGAAGTTACTGAAGCAAGCTTTTTTAAAGGAATTGAAAAAGCTTACGTAGGTAACAGGCTGACAGATATATCCTATGAAATTCAAAAACATGTTGAAAATGCAGGATTTTCAGTAGTAAGAGATTATGTAGGACATGGAATAGGTAAAAATGTCCATGAGGATCCTGAAGTTCCTAACTTTGGTAGGCCTGGAAGAGGTCCAAAATTAACATCAGGAATGGTGCTGGCAATAGAACCAATGGTTAATGTTGGTACTTGGAGAGTTAAGACCTTAAGTGATAATTGGACTGTAGTGACAGCTGATGGAAAGTATTCAGCTCATTATGAAAATACTGTTGCTATTTTACCTGATGGGCCGGAAATATTGACACTAATTAAGTAATTAAGTGTTGCTTAGTTATAAATTCACAGTTGCCTAATGTTGGCTTGTAAATTTATGATTAAGGTAATCATTGAGGTGAAACAAGTTGCAGAATAACGACTTAGTTGGTAGATTAGTACTTTCAAAGGCTGGAAGAGACAAGGGTATGGCTTACATAATAGCTGAAGTCTTAGATGGCAGCTGTGTTGCTCTTGTTAATGGAAGTACAAAATTAAGTGAAATGCCCAAAAAGAAGAAGATTAAACACTTGAATCTTACAGATGTAATGGATGAAGACTTAAAAAAAGATATCATTTCATCAGACAAAAATATTGACTTAAAGATTAAAAGATTTATAAAACTTCAAGGCATTGATAAGGAGGTTTGATTACCTTATGTCAAAAGATGATGTAATAGAAATGCAGGGAGTAGTCTTGGAAGCATTACCGAATGCAATGTTCCAGGTAGAATTAGAGAGTGGACATAAAATCCTTGCTCACATTTCAGGTAAGTTAAGAATGAACTTCATTAGAATTCTCCCAGGAGATAAGGTTACTGTTGAATTGTCACAGTATGATCTTACAAGAGGAAGAATTACTTGGAGAGCAAAATAATTAATAATTAATAATTAAATATCAGCAGAGATCATAAGGATTCTTCTGCTTATAAATAACAAGGAGGGTTAGCGATGAAAGTCAGACCATCAGTTAAGCCTATTTGCGAAAAGTGCAAAGTAATAAAAAGAAAAGGTAGAGTAATGGTTATTTGCGAAAACCCAAAGCACAAGCAAAAACAAGGCTAATATAAATAACTTTATTAAAAAATACTAGAATGGGATGGATTTATTATTGACTTTTTTTCCATTCTAAAATATCATTATATAGTCAATTAATTAGCATAAATGAATTTTAGGAGCGGCTGACAGAGGTAATAATACCAATGACCTGAAATTTAATTTATATATTTACCACTATTGAAAATGGAATTTAATTACCAGGAGGTGTAAGTTTTAATGGCTAGAATAGCTGGTGTTGACCTACCAAGAGAAAAAAGAGTTGAGATAGGTCTAACTTATATATACGGAATTGGTTTATCAACTGCACATGAAATATTAGCAGAAACTGGAATAAACCCAGATACAAGAGTTAAAGACTTAACTGAAGATGAAGTAAATGCTATAAGAAATATCATAAAAGAAAAAACTGTTGAGGGAGATTTAAGAAGAGAAATCGCTCTTAACATAAAGAGACTAGTTGAAATTGGTTGCTACAGAGGAATCAGACATAGAAAAGGTCTTCCTGTAAGAGGACAAAAAACTAAGACTAATGCTAGAACTAGAAAAGGTCCAAAGAAAACTATTGCTAACAAGAAAAAATAGTAAGGAGGGAAGACAATGGTAGCAGCAAAAGTTAAGAAAACAAGAAGAAAAAAAGAAAGAAAGAACGTTGAACACGGAGCAGCTCACATTAAGTCAACTTTCAACAATTCTATAGTAACTTTAACTGATGCAGCAGGTAATGCTTTATCATGGTCATCAGCTGGAGCTCTAGGATTTAGAGGTTCAAGAAAGAGTACTCCGTTTGCAGCACAGATGGCAGCTGAAACAGCAGCTAAATCTGCTATGGAACACGGATTAAAGAGTGTTGAAGTATACGTAAAAGGACCAGGATCAGGCAGAGAAGCTGCAATAAGAAGTTTACAAGCTGCTGGTTTAGAAGTAACTTTAATAAAGGACGTTACTCCAATACCACACAACGGTTGTAGACCACCAAAAAGAAGAAGAGTGTAGTACAAACGTCACAGGAGGTGTAATTAATGGCAAGATATACTGGATCTGCATGTAGATTATGTAGAAGAGAAGGTGCAAAGCTATTCCTTAAAGGGGATAGATGCTTTACAGATAAATGTGCTTTCGTTAGAAGAAGTTATGCACCAGGACAACATGGCGCGGCAAGAAAGAAAATTTCTAACTACGGAACACAATTAAGAGAAAAGCAAAAAGCTAAAAGAATATACGGAGTACTTGAAAAGCAATTTAGAAAGTACTACGAAAAAGCTGAAAGAATGAGAGGAATCACAGGTGAAAACCTGCTTATGTTACTAGAACTTAGACTAGATAACGTAGCTTTCAGACTAGGATATGGTGCTTCAAGAGCAGAAGCTAGACAATTAGTTACTCATGGTCATTTCTTAGTTAACGGTAAGAAAGTTGACATCGCATCTTACAGAGTAGGTGTTAATGATGTTATTACTGTATCTGAGAAGAGCAGAGCAACAGAAAAGTTTAAGGTTTTTGCAGAAAATCCTAAAACTTTACCAAAATGGTTAGCTGCTACTCCAGAAAACTTTGAAGGTAAAGTAGTTGCTGCTCCAACAAGAGAAGACATTGACATAAATGTTAATGAAACTCTTATTGTTGAGTTATACAGCAAGTAATAATATGCAATTTGCAAGGGGAGCATTTTTCTCCTTTGCAAATATTGAATCAGTTGCCCTCATAATAAGGTTGCCATATATAATTGAAGGAGGGTTTTGCGCATGTTAGAAATAGAAAAGCCAATTATTGAATGTATTGAACAAAGTGAAGATGGAACTTATGGTAAGTTTGTAGTTGAACCATTAGAAAGAGGATATGGGATTACTTTAGGTAATGCACTTAGAAGAATTCTTTTATCATCTCTACCTGGTGTTGCAACTACATCTGTAAAAATAGATGGAGTTCTTCATGAATTCTCTACTGTTACTGGCGTTAAGGAAGATGTTACAGAATTAATTCTTAACATTAAGGCTTTAGCGTTAAGAATGAGTGGAGAAGGTCCAAAGGTTATATATATAGATGCCAAAGGACCTGGTGTAGTAACAGCTGGAGATATTAAGACTGATGGAGATGTTGAAGTAGTTAATAAGGATATGCATATTGCTACTTTAGACAATGAAGGCAGACTTTATATGGAGCTTACTGTGAACAGAGGAAGAGGATACGTTACACAAAACAAGAACAAGTCTGATTCTCTGCCACTAAGTGCAATAGCTGTAGATTCAATTTATACTCCTGTAAAAAGAGTAAACTTTACTGTTGATAATACAAGAGTAGGTCAAATTACAGATTATGATAAGTTGACATTAGAAATTTGGACTAATGGTACAATCAAAATTGATGAAGCTATAAGTCTATCAGCTAAGATACTAATAGAACACTTCAAGCTTTTCATGTCATTAACAGATAATACAAGTGACATGGAAATAATGATTGAAAAAGAAGAAGATAAGAAAGAAAAGGTTCTTGAAATGACTATTGAAGAACTTGATCTTTCAGTAAGATCATATAACTGTTTGAAAAGAGCAGGTATTAATACTGTCCAAGAACTTGCACAAAGATCTATGGATGATATGATGAAGGTAAGAAACTTAGGTAAGAAATCACTTGAAGAAGTTGAGAGAAAACTTAAGGAACTAGGCTTAGGATTAAGACTAAGCGATGAGTAAGGAGGTAAAGTCATGGCAGGATATCGTAAGTTAGGTCTTCCAACTGACCAAAGAAGAGCTATGTTAAGAAACCTTGTTACAAGCTTCTTAAAGCATGGCAAAATAGAAACTACTGATACTAGAGCGAAAGAAGCAAGGAGTCTTGCTGAAAATATGATAACTCTAGCTAAAAGAGGAGATCTTCATGCTAGAAGACAAGTTTTAGCTTTCGTAACAGAAGAGGACGTAGTTAAAAAACTATTCGAAGAAATCGCTCCTAGATACGCTGAAAGAAATGGTGGATACACTAGAATGTTCAAAGTAGGCCCTAGAAGAGGAGACGGTGCTGAAGTAGTTATACTTGAATTAGTATAATATAAAGGGGATTAAGTTATTACTTAGTCCCCGTTTTAGCATATACGCTATTAATATAATAACCATTATAAAGTATATTTACTGTCAAAAAATATCTTTTATAATAGCTATTAAAGGAAGGGAGAGGCAAATGGAAAACAATATTATAAAATGTGATAATCTAAGCTTTAAATATCTCTCTCATGAAAATGGAGAGGAACAATATGCTTTAAACGGTGTGGATTTAAATGTAAAAAAGGGTGAATTTTTAGTTGTTTTAGGGCATAATGGCTCAGGCAAATCTACAATAGCTAAACATATCAATGCTCTGTTGGTTCCATCTCAAGGAACAATATATGTGAATGGGTTAGATACTAAAGATGAAAAAAGTTTATGGGATGTAAGGAAGACTGCAGGAATGGTTTTCCAGAACCCGGACAACCAAATGGTTGCTACAATTGTTGAAGAAGATGTGGCCTTTGGACCAGAGAACCTTGGGATAGAGTCAGGTGAAATCAGAAAAAGAGTAGATGAAAGTCTTAAAAAAGTAGGTATGTATGAATATAGAAGACATGCACCACATCTTCTTTCAGGAGGGCAGAAACAAAGAATTGCAATCGCAGGAATACTTGCAATGCAGCCAGAATGCATAGTGCTGGATGAGCCTACAGCGATGCTTGATCCCTCAGGGAGAAAAGAAGTTATTAAGACAATAAAGGAAATTAATAAGAATTTAGGCATAACAATCATATTAATTACCCATTACATGGATGAAGCTGCAGAAGGTGATAGAGTAGTTGTTATGGAAAAAGGCAGTGTTGTATTAGAAGGAACTCCAAGAGAAGTCTTTTCTAGGGTAAGAGAAATGAAGGAAATAGGATTAGATGTGCCGCAGGTTACTGAACTTGCATACGAATTGAAAAAGTCAGGGGTAGATATTGGCACAGAAATATTAAATGTGGATGAGATGGTGGATGCAATATGTCAATTAAAGTAAGAAATTTAACTCATATATATATGCCTAAAAGTCCTTTTGAGAAAATAGCATTAGATAATGTTTCATTAGAAATAAATCAAGGAGAGTTTGTAGCTCTAATCGGGCATACCGGGTCAGGAAAGTCTACATTAATTCAGCACCTAAATGGACTTTTATCAGCAACATCAGGGGATATATTCATCGATGATGAGAACATAACAGCAAAAGGTGCAAAGCTTACAGATGTAAGAAAAAAAGTAGGTTTGGTATTTCAATATCCAGAGTATCAGCTTTTTGAGGAAACAATAGAAAAAGATATAGCTTTTGGTCCGGGAAATTTGGGCTTAGATCAGGAAGAAATTTCTAGAAGAGTTAAAAGAGCTATGGCTATGGTTGGGTTAAACTATGAGGAGTTTAAAGATAAGTCTCCCTTTGAACTTAGTGGAGGTCAAAAAAGAAGGGTGGCAATAGCCGGTGTTGTAGCTATGGAACCTGAAGTGCTTATTTTGGATGAACCTACTGCAGGTTTGGACCCAAAAGGAAGGGACGAGATACTTGATCAAATAGTCAAACTGCACTCTGAATACGGAATGACAATTATACTTGTTTCACACAGTATGGAGGACGTAGCAAAAGTATCAAAGAGAATAATCGTTATGAATGGCGGCAAGGTAATTCTTGATGGAAAACCGGAAAAAGTATTCAGGGAAATTAATACTTTAGAAGAAGTGGGGCTAGCAGTACCGCAGGTTACGTATTTAGTCAAGGAATTAAACAAAAAGGGTTTTGACCTTGGAGAAGAAATATTCACAATCGAGCAGGCAAAAGAAGCTTTATTAAAGATATTAAAGAAGAAATAGAGAAAGGAGTGGATGAACTATGTTAAAAGATATTACTATAGGACAGTATGTACCTGGCGACTCCTTTATACATAAATTAGACCCAAGAACTAAAATTATAATTTCAATGTTATTTGTAGCAGCCTTGTTTATAATAAATAAGTTTGTGGGATATATATTCGTTATAGCATTTTTATCAGCTGCCATTATTAATTCAAGAATTGCCCCAGGTTTCTTTTTTAAAGGTTTAAAGCCAATTGTTGCATTAATTGTTATAACAGCAGTATTAAATGCATTTATGATAAAAGGTTCACCTGAAAACTTAATATGGGGATGGAAGTTTATATTTGTCTATAAAGAAGGACTTCAAACAGCTGCATTTATGGCATTAAGACTTGTGTTTTTAATTATCGGTACATCTATTTTGACTCTTACAACTTCTCCTATAGAGTTGACAGATGCATTAGAGATACTTTTAAAACCTTTAAAAGTTATAGGTGTAAGTTCTCATGAAATTGCAATGATGATGACAATAGCTTTAAGGTTTATTCCTACACTTGTTGATGAAACAGATAAGATAATGAAGGCACAGAAGGCAAGGGGAGCAGATTTTGAAGGTGGAAGTGTACTTCAGAAGGCTAATAACCTAATTCCATTGTTGGTTCCGCTTTTTATCAGTTCCTTCAGGCGTGCAGATGAACTTGCAATGGCTATGGAAGCAAGATGTTACAGAGGGGGAACAGGAAGAACAAGAATGAAGCAGCTAAAGTATGAAATCAGAGATGCAGGAGCATATTTAATAATTGGGGCTCTAATTGTTATAAGTTTTTATATTAGATTTAAGCTGTAGGTGAATGAATTTGAAAAATGTACGATTGTTGATTGAATATGATGGGACAGAGTTTTACGGATGGCAGAAACAAAAAAGTGAGAGAACTGTTTGTGAAACTATTGAATCGGTAATAAGAGAAGTAACAGGTGAGGAAACAAAACTGATAGGATGCAGCAGAACAGATTCAGGAGTTCATGCAAGAGGATTTGTTGCAGCCTTTAAAACTGAAAGCAGCATTCCCAGTGAAAGGTTTCAATATGCAATTAATGCAAGGCTTCCGGAAGATGTGGTTATTTTATCTTCAGAAGAAGTTCCTTTAGAGTTTCATCCTAGATTTCAAGCAAAGGGAAAAACATATTGCTATACTATTTTCAATAGAAAGTCACCTATAGCGATAGGAAGAAACTACAGTTGTCTTGTAAAAGAAAAACTCAATACAGAAAAGATGAAAGAAGCCTGCAGGTACTTTGAAGGAACTCATGATTTTAAAGCGTTTATGTCTTCAGGAAGTTCCGTAAAAACAACAGTAAGAACAATATGGAATATTAGTGTTGAGAGG
The DNA here is from genome assembly GCA_040217795.1 of Clostridiaceae bacterium. Classification (GTDB taxonomy): domain Bacteria; phylum Bacillota; class Clostridia; order Clostridiales; family Clostridiaceae; genus Clostridium_T. The sequence goes on along the minus strand of JBEHWK010000038.1, from coordinate 4,588 downwards.
GTATCGGATGAAATAAAGATATATGTTACAGGTGATGGATTCCTATATAATATGGTCAGAATCATCGCAGGAACATTGCTTATGGTAGGGGAAGAAAAAATATCCCCTGAATTTATAATAGAAATAATCAAATCCGGAGACAGGAATAAAGCTGGAAAATGTATGCCTTCAAGTGGCTTATATTTAGAAAAAGTTTTTTATTAAAAATTTAAAATAAAAGAGGTAAATTTGTTGACACGCCCGTAAGCGTGTATTATAATGATATTTGTTGTAAAGATAGTTTGTGTATAAGATCCAGTAGCCCCGGGTCTTGACATAAAGATGGAATAGAAACTTAATAAAAGTTCAGGGAGGGAAAATGATGAAATCATACATCGCTAAACCACAAGAGGTTGAAAGAAAATGGTATGTAGTTGATGCTGCTGGAAAGCCACTAGGAAGAGTTGCTAGCCAAGTAGCTACAATATTAAGAGGAAAAAACAAGCCAACATTTACACCAAATGTTGATTGTGGAGATTTTGTTATAATTATCAATTCAGAAAAGGTAGTTTTAACAGGAAAGAAATTAGATCAAAAGTTAATGAGAAAGCACAGTTTATATCCAGGTGGATTAAAAGAAACTCCATATAGAGAAGTTTTAGCTAAGAAACCTGAATTCGCATTCGAAGAAGCTGTAAGAAGAATGCTTCCAAAGGGAGTATTAGGAAGACAAATGTTAAAGAAACTTAAGGTTTACAGAGGCGCAGAACACAACAATGCAGCTCAGAAACCAGAAGTACTTGAATTAAAGTACTAATACAGACTTGGGAGGAGGAAGAAAAATGGCAAAAGTTCAATATTTAGGAACTGGAAGAAGAAAAAAATCTGTTGCAAGAGTAAGACTTGTACCTGGTGAAGGTAAAGTTATCATAAATAAGAGAGACATCGAAAACTACTTTGGTTTAGAAACTTTAAGAGTTGTAGTTAATCAACCATTAGTTTTAACTGGAACAAAAGAAAGATTTGACGTTTTAGTAAATGTTCACGGTGGTGGATTATCAGGTCAAGCAGGAGCTATAAGACACGGTGTGTCAAGAGCTCTATTAAAAGCTGATGAAGCTCTAAAAGGCGATTTAAAGAAGGCTGGATTCTTAACAAGAGATCCAAGAATGAAGGAAAGAAAGAAATACGGTCTTAAGAAAGCAAGAAGAGCTCCACAATTCTCAAAGAGATAATATTGCGAGTTACAGAATCCCTCAAACGGTTATGTTTGAGGGATTTTTTTACTCATTTTTCATTGAATATTAATTTCAAAAAGGATAAAAATATTATTACACTGCTTTTGGGAGGGATACGAGATGAAAAAAAGAATACTTATTTTGCTTTTATCAATGTTTGTACTGTTATCTAATACATATATGCAAAGTGTTCATGCAGCACAAGTATGCAAAGTAATACTCATAGATCCTGGGCATGGAGGGTTTGATGGGGGTGCAAAATCAAAAAATGGTATTGTGGAAAAAGACTTAAATCTAAGTATAAGTTTAAAGCTTAAAGAAATTCTTCAAAAAGAAAACTATAAGGTATACCTAACCAGGGAAAGTGATATAGCACTTTATGATTCAGATAAGAAGGTAAGGAAGAAGAAAGTTGAGGATTTAAAGAAAAGATGTGAATTAAAAAGAGAAACAAGTTGTGACATTTTTATAAGTATTCATCAGAATATGTTTTTGCAAAGTTCGGTATCAGGTGCCCAAGTATGGCACTCATCTAATGAAGAAAGCAAGAAATTAGCAGCATTACTGCAAGAATCCTTAAGAAATACTTTAGATAAAGATAATAAAAGACAGCCGAAAGATGCGAAAGAGGATTATAGAATATTAAGAGATAATTATCAAGGGGCAAATGTGTTAGTTGAGTGTGGATTCTTATCAAATTCGAAAGAGGAACAATTATTAAAAGATGAAAAATATCAGGATAAAATTGCAAACGCAATAAAAGATGCCATTAACGATTTTCTTAAGTGACATATGTAATTTTCCTGGGAAATAATGAAGACCTATGTAGAAATAGGTCTTGTTAGTTTAATTTTAGAAATATTTTTATCATTAAAGGGGAGAATACCCGGTAATTATTTTAGTTGAGGGTATACATTTTATCCAAAGGGTATTGCCCCTTAGCAGTGAAAAAGGTAAATCTTTTGAGAGGTTTATCATTTTTATATTTTGATTATCTATCTCTAATTTTTGGGATTTACCTCCTGAAAATAACAATCCGGTATGAACTTTTTTAGAAAGATAATCCGGATCTATGATTATGTTTTTAAATGTAATTGGTTCATTGGAAAAACTGTTTATATCCTGAACCTTGTGTGGATAATAATAATATACATTATCCTTATATATGAGATTTGTACATAAGTCAGGTGTATAAGAAATTAACAAAGTATTGATTTTATTTGAAAACAGGTATTTATTTAAATCCAGGTAATCAATAAAGTTTATTGTGGGAAGGGAATTGACAGATATATGAGATATGCTGCTGATTGATTCGTTTAATGATATGTTTTTGCTGTAAAATATACCTATATAATTCAATGAGTCAGAATAAGGAGAAAATTCTTCAACAACAATATCTGCTGTATTTATTTTATATAGTTTTGAGATATCCTTATATTCATAATTCACTTGAAGAAGAGGTGGATCGGATGTAACATTTTGAATTATTTCCCCAGAAAGGGGAGAAACTCTTACTGAATTTTTAGGGATTACGTTATTAAGATTATTCAATTTATTTTTAAATATATATATATAATATTCATAGAAAAGGAAAGTTAATAAACATAGAATTAGAATATAAGGAATCATTTTAAATGATTTATTATAGTTATAATCCATAATTAATCCTTTCAAGAAATCGCTTATTAAATTATAATTAAGATTGAAAAAGAATATTCCATAATGTTAGTCAATTATGATGATTTTTACAGGGAGGTATTATTAATGCGGGAGATAAATATAAATGAGGTTATTGACGGAGTTAAAAAAATTTGTTCTGATGCTAACTACTATCTTAGCAAGGATATAAGGGATACACTTATAAGATCAGAAAAAGAAGAAACATTTCCTATTGCAAAAGAAATGCTTAATAAAATAATTAAAAATTCAGATATTGCAAGAAATGAACAGATGCCTATGTGTCAGGATACAGGCATGGCAGTTGTTTTTGTGGAATTAGGACAAGATGTACATATTACCGGAGGGAATTTATATGATGCAATAAATGAAGGTGTAAGAAAAGGGTATGAAGAGGGTTATTTGAGAAAATCAGTAGTTAAGGATCCTATTGACAGGGTTAATACAGGGGATAATACTCCGGCAGTAATACACCTGGATTTGGTTCCCGGTGATAAAATAAAAATAACAATAGCGCCTAAGGGCTTCGGATCAGAAAACATGAGTAAAATAAAAATGTTAAAACCGTCAGATGGGGTCCAGGGAGTTAAGGATTTTATTCTTGAAACTGTAAAAGCTGCAGGACCTAATCCATGTCCGCCGATTATAGTGGGTGTAGGGATTGGAGGAACCTTTGAAAAGGCAGCAGAGCTTTCTAAAAGGGCACTGTTAAGGAATATCGACAGCAGAAATAAAAATGATTTTTATAGGGATCTTGAAGAAGAGATGTTATTAAAAATAAATGAGCTAGGAATAGGTCCTCAGGGCTTTGGGGGAAAAACTACTGCATTAGGAGTAAATATAGAAACATTCCCTACTCATATTGCAGGCTTGCCTGTAGCGATAAATATCAGTTGTCATGCTACTAGACATGCTGAATTTGTATTATAGGAGGGGTAAAGATGGAAGTAAGAGTTAAGGCACCTTTAACTAAAGAAAAAGCCATGGAGCTTAAAGCAGGGGATGTAATCCTGTTGTCTGGAGATATATATACAGCAAGAGATGCTGCGCATAAAAGATTGGTGGAGTTAATAGACAAGAACGAAAAGCTTCCAATTGGACTGGAAGATCAAATTATTTACTATGTTGGGCCAACACCGGCTAAGCCGGGGCAGGTAATAGGATCAGCCGGACCCACTACAAGTTACAGAATGGATTCATATGCACCTAAACTTTTGGATTTAGGATTAAGAGGAATGATAGGAAAGGGTGCAAGAGATGCAAATGTAATAGAGTCAATGATTAAAAATAAGGCAGTATACTTTGGAGCAATAGGTGGAGCGGCAGCTCTAACTTCTAAATGTATTAAATCATCGGAATTAATAGCATACGAAGATTTAGGTGCTGAAGCTATAAGAAAATTAACGGTTGAAGATATGCCTTTAGTTGTTGTAATAGATGCTGAAGGTAATAATTTATATGAAATGGGACAAAAAGCTTATCTAAAAACTGTGCAAAAATAATAAAGAACCAGGTTCGGGATAAAATTAAGTATTCTATCCAACCTGGTTCTTTATTTTTTATTCTTTAGGAAATTATATTTTTTGAAATCTGTGGATAACTTAAAGGACATGAGATTATACGAAGTCTAGATGCAGTCCTAAAGAATAAAAAAGAGAATTTGTCGCCTGCCAGATTTTCCTCACATACGTTCG
>JBEHWK010000037.1:0-24652 GCA_040217795.1 Clostridiaceae bacterium | reverse complement strand
ATTAACCAAATATGTTATTATTGAGATTATAATGTATTATTGTTATTTTTTGTTGATTAGTGGTGTGTTTATAAACTAAAAAAGAGGGTTGAGAGATGGGACATTTAGAAGAAGTTCAATATGAATTTGAGAAAGCATTACTTAATATTGATAGAGTATCTTCCAGAAAGTTATTTGAAAACTTTTTAAATAAAATTGATAATAAGGAAGATATTATTAAGGCTATAGAAAAAATAATTGTAATTTCACTTAAACATATTGGAGATGGATGGGAAGAAGGAAAAGTTTCACTTGCACAGGTATATATGGGCAGTAAAATATGCGTTGAATTGATTGACAGATTTATTCCTGGCATAGATTCCTATATTGAAAATCAATCTAAAATAGCTATGTGCTGCTTCGAGGATTATCACTTGATTGGCAAGCAAATTGTTTCTTCTGTAATTAAGGCTAATGGGTATAAGATTAATGATTATGGTTGTGGCGTAAAAATAGACATGTTAATTGATAATATTGTAAAAGATGATATTGAAGTTATTATAATTTCTACCCTGATGCTTTCATCAGCATTAAAAATTAAGGAACTGAAAAAAGAACTGGATGCAATAAGTTCTAATGTAAAAATTATTGTGGGAGGTGCTCCATTTCTATTTGATTCAGAACTTTGGAATCGGGTTGGAGCTGATGCAATGAGTAAAAATGTAACAGATATAATAATCATATTAAATAAACTGGCCAGGAGGTTATGATATGGATGAGATTACATCTAGAATGCGAGTAATGAATGCACTTCAATATAAAGAAGGAGATAGAGTACCCTTCTTTTTGTTTCCAACAATACATGGTGCAAGTGAAATAGGATTAAATATAAAAGAATATTTTTCTATTCCTGAATATGTTGTTGAAGGACAACTAAGAATGCAAAAGAAGTATGGACATGATTGTGTATATACATATCTATATGCTCCTTTGATGGTTGAAGCTTTTGGTGGAGAAGTAATTTATTATGATGATGCCCCTCCAAATTCCGGGGAGCCGTTTATAAAAAATTTTGATGATATAAATAAACTGCAGATTCCTGATATTTATGATACAAAATGTTTGAATAAAGTACTGAAGATAACAGAAAAGCTGAAAGTAAAAACTGAAGGCACAATTCCTGTAATTGGAACAATTTTTTCTCCTTTCTCATTACCTGCTATGCAGCTGGGACTTCATCGTTACATTGAACTGATATATGAAAGACCAGACCTTTTTGAAAAACTTATGAAAATTAACGAAGAGTATTGTGTTCAATGGGCAAATGCACAGATAGCTGCCGGGGCTGATATTATTGTGTGTTTAGATCCTATGGCCTGTAAATCCATTATTCCAAAAGAACATTATATTCAGATGGGCTATAAAATTGCTCAAAGAACTATAAATAGAATTAAAGGATTCACGGTTATTCACTTTGCATCAAGTCCATGCCTTCATATATTGGATGATGTAATAAAAATAGGTGCAAATGCTGTTGGGGCAAGCTCTCTTGAGGATATAGGAGAAGTAAAATCAATAGCTTCAAAAGGAAAAGTTTCTTTAATTGGCAATTTAGATGTAATTAAAATGAACAGATGGTCAAAAGATGATGTAGCAAGGCATGTAAAAGATATAATGAAAAAAGCCGGGAGTGGCGGGGGATTAATAATAGCACCAAGTCACGGGGATATTCCACTGCAGGTATCAGATGACACTTTACTAAATATATCTGAAGCTGTTACAAAATGGGGAAGGTATCCGTCAGACAGGGAGGAATAATATGAAGGGTCTTTTAGGCATAGTTGTATGTGAGAATTTTGTTGAAGAAGTTAAAACTGCTTTAAAAAACAGTAATATACAAAATGTTATTATTTCATCTTTTAAATCCCAGTGCATTTGTAACAACCAGAATAATACTTTAATTCAGGCTGTATCCAGGTGTGAAGAGAGATGCGGTAAAATACTCATACTTGGTGGTTCCTGTTGTGCAAAATTGGAGAACTTTCATGAAGTGCAGAAATATAAAATAGAAAAATTTGAATATTGCTTTCAAATGCTTGTTAATAAGGCTGTTGTAGAATTTTTTGTTGATCAGAAATCCTATATTGTTTCACCTGGCTGGCTCAAAAATTGGAGAAAAAATATTGAAAAAATGGGCTTTGACAAAGAAACAGCAGAAGTGTTTTTCAAAGAATTTGCTTCAAAAATAACCCTGTTAAATACGGGTATACATGAGAACAGTCTCAATATGCTGAAGGAATTTGGTGAGTTTGTGAATCTGCCTTATGATTATATTCCCGTTGACCTGGATTTTATCAGCATGCTTATAGAAAAAAGTATTTCAGAGTGGAAACTGGAAGCAACTAAAAGAGAAGAGATTGATACATTAGCAAAAAGCAATTTGCAGCTGGCTGATCAGGCTATGATTTTTGAGCTCTTGAGTGACTTCACACAGACAATGACAGAAGCGGAAGCTATTGATAATGTAATCAATATGTTTAATTTGTTTTATGGGCCAAAACAGTCTGTTTATATTCCTGTTAATGAAGAAAAGCCCATGGCGTATGATAGTGAGTCAGCTGTTTTTCATGAGGAATGTATATGGGATTATGCAATAAATGGTTTTGTATTAAAAATATCATATAAAAATGAAGTGTTAGGAATAATAAAAGTTCATGAAGTTACGTATCCACACAAAAAGGATTATTATATGAATTTTGCAATAATTATTGGCAGAGTATGCGGTCTTGCAATTGCAAATTCAAGAAAATATGAAAGACAGATAATTACAGAAAAGCTTCTTAGCAAGGAAAAAGAGAAGGTATTATATATTTTGAACAACATTAATGAAGGCTTGTATATAATGGATCCGGATTACAAAATTAAGTTTTGCAATAATCCTGCGGGTAAAATTTTGAATATAGACAAAAATGAAAGTATTTTGGGCAGAAGCATATTTGATTTTATCCATCCTGATTATCATGAAACTTCATTGGGGAGGTTGAAAAATGTAATATGCCATAAGACAGCAGCTCCTTTAATTGAAATGGAATTTGTAAAAGAGGATGGATCACCTATATCGGTTGAAGTATCTGCGGGATCCATTGAGTATGAGGGAAAGTTGTGCGCACTAGGTTGTGTAAGAGATATTACTGAGAGAAAAAAAGCTGAAAAGCTTAGATGGCAATTTGCTGAGCAAAGCAGATTACTTGATGAAGCAATTGAGTGTGATAAACTGAAAACCGAATTTTTAGCTAATTTATCACATGAACTGAGAACACCGCTAAATGTACTGTTCAGCACACTACAATTGTTAAATTTAGTTGGAACAAATTCATCTGCAGGTGATAGTGAGGAAAAGGTTAAGAAATATTATAATATTATGAAGCAGAACTGTTACAGATTATTAAGGCTTGTAAACAACATGATTGATATAACTAAAATTGATGCCGGATTTTTTAATCTTAATTTTAAAAACCAAAATATTATTGCCATCATAGAGGATATAACATTATCTGTAGTAGAATATGGTAATAATAAAGGAATAGAAATTATTTTTGATACAGATACAGAAGAAAAATTAATGGCTTGTGATGCTGATATGATTGAAAGGATTATTCTTAATCTTTTATCAAATGCAATAAAATTTACCCCAAGCAGCGGAAAAATATTAGTAAGCATTAAAAATAATGAGACAAGCATTTTAGTGTCAGTAAAAGACACGGGCAGTGGAATTCCACTTGATATGCAAAAAAGTATTTTTGATAGATTTGTGCAAGTGGATAAATCCCTTTCAAGAAACAGAGAGGGAAGCGGCATAGGACTTTCACTTGTTAAATCACTTGTAGAATTGCATGGAGGTGCAATTTGGATTGAAAGTAAAGATAACAGCGGCAGTAAATTTATTTTGGAACTTCCCGTTAAAGTTCTGGAGAATGATGAGTATGCTGTACCAGATACTAATACTGCCAAGGAAGATAATATACAGAGAATAAATATAGAGTTTTCAGACATATATGATTGAATAATACCCCAGGGGTTGTTCCAAATGTTGGAACGACCCCTGGGGTAAGTTTTTAAATCTAATTTGTTTTAGGAGTTACTGGAGCGGGAGCTTGTACTGTATTTGAATCAGATCCAGTGCCGGCTCCGGTTCCGGTGCTGCCTTCAGTTGGAGTTTTAGTTCCCTTATCATCAGGGGTATTGACATTAGTATCTGTTTGAGTGCTTGCATCACCACTATTTGTTTTATCATCTTTATCAGTTTGAGCAGCTGTATCTCCACTGCTTTGCAGTTCCTCCTCTTTTGGGGCAGCTTCAGTTTTTTTCTCATTTTTTTGTTTTATCTGGTTATTCATTACATATTGTTCATTACCTAAACCAGGGCAGGATTCAAAATTCTTTACAGTTAAGTTCGCATGAATACTTTGCATATACTTATTCCATATCTGACCAGGATAAGTACTTCCGTAAAGATCTGTGGTTTCCCTTGGCATATCGTATCCGCACCACACAACAGTTGTATAGTATGGGGTATAACCTGCAAACCATCCATCTTTACCGCCGGATGTTGTTCCTGTTTTGCCTGCGCATGGCATATTATGAAGTTTGACCCTGGAGCCTGTACCATATGACATTACTGATTGTAAAACATTTGTCATAGTTCTGGCTGCTGTTTCGGTATATATTTGTACCGGTTCTCTTGAATCATCGTATAATGTGTTGCCATTTTCATCAGTTATTTTATTAATGCAGGTTGGTGCATAGAATTTGCCGTCTCTTTCCAGGGTTGAGTATGCTGAAGCCATTTCAACTGTGGTAACACCATAAGTTAAACCTCCAAGTGAAGCGGATAGTGTATCATCCTGGGCAACAATTTTACTGAAATTCATTTTTTTAATGTAGCTTAATCCTTTTTCAGGACCAATAGCACCAAATACCTGCCAGGCTACAGTGTTTTTTGACTGGGCAACAGCATATCTTATAGGGATATATCCGCTATAAGAATTATTATCATTCTTAGGTCCGCCATTAAATTTATAGTCCTTTACCAATGAAGTTGGTGAATATCCATTTTCGAATGCCGGTGCATAAACAGCTATTGGCTTAAATGTTGAGCCAGGTTGTCTATAACTCTGGAAGGCTCTGTTTAATGTATATCCACTAAGGTCCTGACTTCTTCCTCCTACTATGGCGACAACTTTTCCTGTGCTGTTGTCAATGCATGTTGCTGCGCCTTGAAATGCATATATCCCGTTTTTATCTTTTTCTCTAAAGCCTGATAATGTTGAATCAACAGCTTTAGTCAATGTTTCCTCTTTTTCCATATCTATTGAAGTATATATTCTGTATCCTCCATTATACAATTCCTTTTGGCAATTTGAGTATTCATCTTCGTATTCTTTTTCATATTTCTTTTTCTCATTGTCATCCTGAAAGGTGTACTTGAACTGAAATCCTTTCATTTTCATCAAAGTAGTTGTAGCGTCGTCTAAAACATATGTATCCACATAGTTATGTTTTTCCGCTTTTTCTACATCTTCTTGTGACAATTGTATTTCGAAGTTCTTGGCAGCCTGATATTCCTTATCACTTATACAACCTTGTTCTTTCATGTTATCAAGTATCAGTTCTTTCCTTTTTTGTGTATTATCAAAATGTTTAAGCGGGTCATATAAGGTTGGATTATTAGGTATAGCACTTAAAAATGCTATTTGTGCTAAATTTAATTCTGAAGCTGATTTTCCAAAGTATTTTTTTGAAGCAGCTTCTACACCATATTCTCCATTTGCAAAGTATATACTGTTTAAATAAAATTCAAGTATTTGCTGTTTATCATATTTTTGCTCTAATAAAACGGATATAAATATTTCTTCTATTTTTCTTTTATAGCTTGTCTGAAATGTAAGAAATACATTTCTGGATAATTGTTGTGTTATTGTACTAGCACCTTGAGTTATATTTCCCTTATTCTTTATAAGTTCATATGCTGCCCTGACATTAGCTGGTATATCTACACCTATATGACTAAAGAAACTTTTATCTTCTGTTGCAATAAAAGCATTTGAAAAATTAACTGGAATTTCATTGTAGTCCAGATAATATGCATCTTTTATACCTTTAACTTTTGTTAAAAGCTCATTCTTATTATCATAAATCAAAGTTGTTTGAGAACTTCTGAAGGTATTATCTTTTATTCCAGCTACTTTGTTATTTGCATCCACATATAAAGCACTTATTTTTGGAAGATAATAGATTGAAAAACCTAGTGCTGATACAAATGCTGCTACAAGTAAAGATAAGAATAGATACTTTATAAATTTTAGAACTTTTTTCATACTTTGCACTTCCTTTAGTATATTTTTAATTTCCTTTAGGTTAATTATTTTATAATATTTGTAAAAAAAGAAAGATTTTATAGGGCTTTTTGAAAATATGCTGCATTAAAAAAATCATTCCACACCTGCATTGTTATAACACATGGATTTTACAGAAATTATCAACTGTTTACCAATGCTGTTTTTTGCTCACTGGATTAATACAACTTTATTTTCAAATCTCCTTATAAAAATCAGTCTCTGAATAAACATGAAGCATAAAACATATTTGTTAAATTATTACATAACCAGATTATACCATAACTTCAATAATTATAAAATATGTTTTGTTTATAAAATTGCTTTTACTCCAGCCAGTTCATCAAAAATAGCAATGAAATTTAGCAGCCACTCTTCAGATATTTAATTGTAGAAATCTATTTTGCTTGTCATTATAAAGTGCAGTAAATATTGAATTAAAATAAATATCTCATAATATAATTAAAGTATGTATTCGGAGATGCTTTTATTTCGATTTGGAGGAAGAGGTGTGAAAAGGAATATTTACAAGGTTATGTAAAATAGGATGTTTGGTGATGATAATGCAGCTGATGATAAAGAAAATTTATTCACGTCAAGAGAATTTCCTTACGAAATTCAAGTAATAGCCGAAAATTTATATGTACCCTGGGCCATAGATATTAGTGATGAAGGTAAATTATATTTTACAGAGCGGCCTGGAGTAATTAGAATGATTGAAGGTGGTAAACTTTATCCACAGCGACTCATCACATTTCAGGCGCCCTTCATAAGTCAGGGGGAAGGTGGTTTGATGGGGATTGCGTTGGATCCGGATTATTCACAGAACCATTATATGTATGTTATGCATTCATATGCAGAAGGCAATCAAATCTATAACCGTGTCGTCAGATTGGTTGAACAGAATAACAAAGCATACATTAACCGTATTCTTTTAGATAAAATTCCTGGAGGACAAATTCATAATGGTGGAAGGGTAAAAATAGGTCAGGATAAGAAATTATATATAACAACAGGAGATTCAGGAAATTCTGCATTGGCACAAAGCCTTACAAGTACAGCGGGAAAAATACTGAGAATAGGGTTAGATTGGAGGGTTCCGGAAGATAATCCATTTATTAATTCACCTGTTTATAGTTTAGGTCATCGAAACCCCCAAGGCATAGCATGGAATTCAGAAAATATCCTGTATGAATCAGAGCACGGTCAGATAGCACATGATGAGATAAACATTATTCGACCAGGAAGCAATTATGGCTGGCCTTTGGTTCAGGGAAGTGAAGATACCACGGAAGTTAAAATACAAAAGCCATTGATACACAGTGGAGAAGATTCATGGGCACCTTCTGGTATTGCATTTGTAAATCAAGGATCATGGCAAGGGAAATTGCTTGTTGCAGCTTTGCGTGGAGAACGATTGCTTGTTATCTCTTTAAATAAAGATGGAACAGCAGTTGAGAGGGTAAAATCGTGGCTGAGGAATGAGTATGGACGTTTGCGTGAAGTTATTCAGGCGAAAGATGGATCAATTTACCTTACAACAAGTAATATGGATGGCAGAGGCAAATATCATATGGGTGATGATAAAATTATACATCTCATTCCGAAAATATGATATTCTTGTAAATGAGTATTAAAAACAACTCCAAAATTAAGTTAAAGGCCGTTGAAAAACTAAATTAATTTGTTTTTCAACGGCCACTGAAAAATTTCACCCGAATTTACCAGACATTTAGTAATATTGTTCCAATTTAAGTTGGTGCTCCCACCTTGTTATGAGGATCTCCGCCACCGCTCCAGGGATCTATAGCATTTTCCCAGGCAGATATATATTCATCCAGAGTCATTACCTTAGTGAAAATCGAAAGATCAACCAGCCCGGCCTTATGCATTTCCTCCGTCTTGGAAGCACAACAATCAGATAAAGTAATAACTTTATAGGCATGAGCAAGAGCATCAGCGGCTGTGGAGCGGCAGCAGACGTTAGTCCATACTCCTGTTATAACTACTGTATCCAGATTCTCTTCCCGCAGATACAAATCCAGATCAGTATAATGGAAGCCAGAGTGGCGACGTTTAGGAATTACATATTCGTCTCCCTGCGGTTGTAATTCTTTAATTATTTCAGATCCCCATGTACCTTTTACTGCATGAACCGGACGAACACGAAAATCAGCATCATGCTTGCGATGGGCTTCATGGAGGTAGATAAGCTGTATATCGTTAAGACCATGTTCGTTGCGTTCCCGCACCCAGGTTATCAGCTTTTGGAGCGGGGCTATAATCTTTTCCCCATCAGGACAGCGCAGAGTGGCTTTTTCTCCGATGAAATCGTTTAGCATATCAATTATCAGGATGCCATGTTTTGTCATTGTAAGCCCTCCTTTTTCATTAATCAATAACGTTATTAATGTTGCGTCGGTGCACGTTGTTGAAATAGCTGCTGGCCACTGCGCGGTAGTGGGTAAAAAGTATCCTGTTGTCCAGTGTCTGGATCCTTTGTCGTTTTATAAATTGGCCAAAGCCCGGCTTAACCAAAATTCTGCCCTGAGCTTCATCCGGGGATTCTGTATAAACCAGAGTTCCACGTACAATAGTATGGGCTACCTTGCCCTGAAGCTTTAAGTCATGCAGGGGAGTATATTTGTTTTTCATAAATGAGATGTCTTTATCAATTTTCCACTCCTTTTTCAGGTCTATAATGGTAATGTCAGCATCTGATCCAATATTAAGAGTACCTTTTCTGGGATAGAGGCCATAGTGAATGGCAGCATTCCTGGAGAGTACTTCCACCAGCCTGGCTAGGTTTAACCTGCCCTTGTTATAACCCTCGCTCACCAAAATATTTGCCATGGTCTCGGTACCAGGTATTCCAGGAAAGGCAGTCCAAATATTCATTCCAGGAGCGTCTTTTTCAACTGCAGCAGAATCATTGTCCCGGTTAGCCAGAATTTTATAGGGGGCATGATCAGTGGCAACGAAATCCACACTGCCGTTGGCAAGTCCTTCCCATAACTCAATATTATCCTGAGTCGTCCTTAGAGGAGGAGCAATTTTAGCAAAAGACCCGTATTTACTCATGGCTTCCTGAGCATTTAATACCAGATAGTGCGGACATACTTCTGCAGTCACTTTAAGTCCTCTTTGTTTGGCTTCACCAATTAATCGGGCGCCAATCCCAGTGCTCATATGAACTACATGATAACGGACATCAGTTTCTTCTGCAAAGGCAATCCCCATCTGTATTGCAACTTTTTCCGCCAGTTCCAAACGTGCTTCACTCCAGGCGGGTCCATCCATTCGATTTTCCTGCTGATATTTATTTACATAGTAGTCGCACATTGCGTAATTTTCAGCGTGAACTCCAACCGGGAGTCCGGTTTTGGCTACAGCCCTGAACACTTCACGCATTTCTGGATCAGTCACTCGCTCATAAGTTGGAACTGAAGGTGTCATGTAAACCTTAAAGGCCACTACACCGGCATCCGCCTGTTCCTGGATATGGTGAAGGTTACCGTTGCGGACATCTTCACCTGTTACCCCACCCCATAGAGCAAAGTCAACTACAGCTTGAGGACTGATAGCTGAGAGTTTTTCGTTCATGGAGCTGACACAACGTACAGACCTGGGTGATGAACAGCAAGGCATATCGATAATGGTTGTAACTCCTCCGGCAGCAGACTGGCTTGTACCGGTCAGAAAAGTTTCGCGATGGGTAAATCCGGGATCCATGAAATGTGTATGCGAATCGATACAACCGGGAATAGTAAGCATGCCCCTGGCATCTATTACCTGAGCAGCATCTATACCGCTGATGTCGGTGAGAAATCCTGCAATCTTCTCATCCTTTACCAGAATGTTAGTCAATATTGTGTCATTTTCATTCATAGCGGGAATCAGTGCATTCTTGACAATCAAATCGTACTTCATAGACGCAGACCTCCTTCTTTTTATTATCTTTGAGTGATAAATGAGTTTCTTTACAGTATTTATTCAGTACATACAGAGTATGTGCTTAAACTCCTGCGAAAGGGGATCAGAGCTTGATTAATGTCTTAATGTACTCCTTGTGTTAATATATTCTATAACTTGGTTAATATTCTTATATTTATAGGTTATCCTAATTTGATTATATATCTTAATAATTATCATTACAATTAATAGTTTGAATATTGAGACAATACTGAGGTGTCATATCCATTGATGCATTGTGCATTAAAGAAAGAGCAATACTTGCAAAAATCAAAAGCAAAATTTAAACCTTACATTTATTTGGATATAGATGTATAATATAGATGTTAGAAAATTCGGGAAAATTAAGGAGAGCGATTATCCTGGAAAATAAGTTGATATTAAAAACACTGTTTATACCAATAATGACTATTATTTTGGGATTGGGTGGATGCTCATCAGAAAAACAGAAAACAGGATATAACTCATTCTCAGAACAATGCAAGATTGATGCTGATAAACTGATAATCACGCTGAAGGAGAATCCAACAACGGGATATAGCTGGAAGTTTATAATGGATAAAGAAGGGATACTGGAACTTGAGAGTGACGAATATAAAAGTGATGACAATCCTGGCAATTTAGTCGGGGTTGTAGGAAAACGCTCATGGGTATTTAAAGGGGTATCTAAGGGGAGTTCAGTAATTACTTTCAAGTATTTCAGGCCCTGGGAGGATATAAATACTGCAGTCGAGAGCAGGAGCTTTACAGTTGATGTGGGGGGAAATGGGAAAATAGAAGGTGTCAGGTAAGAATTATATAAGTATATTTTGGTTTACTATTTCATTCAGATAAAACAGAATAAAAGGAGGATTGAAAATGAAAAAAACAGACTATTAAGTGGTATTATTGCTTTCACAATGTCTTTGTCGCTTATGTCATTTAACCTTTGTATTACTACAAGTGCTGCTGATACAGGTTTAACTATTAATGAATCACAATTAAGCCCGGAATTTGTTAAGTATCAAAAAAATGTTATTTCAGGTTTTACTCATAATCCAAAAGATAAAACTGGATTTACTCCACCTCCTTTTCAAATTCCAAGTGTTAAGTCTAATTTACTTTATGCTTCAACATACCCAGCAGCCTATGATTTAAGGTCACTTGGAAAAGTTACAACAGTAAAGAACCAGGGTTCGTCAGGTTCCTGCTGGACATTTGCAACTTTTGGTTCTCTTGAATCCATTTTGCTTCCCGCAGAAAACAGAGATTTTTCTGAAAATAATTTAAAAAACAACAGTGGGTTTGATTTGAATCCAAACACCGGAGGCGGAAATTATGATATGGCAACAGCATATTTGGCCAGATGGTCTGGACCAATAAATGAGAGCGATGATCCATATAATCCTGCCTCAACTACATCACCTGCTGATAAAACCGTTCAAAAACATATTCAGGAAGTTCTTTATATACCTGCAAGGGCGGGAGCTTTGGATAATGATGGCATTAAATCTGCAATAATGGAATATGGAGCAGTAGGCACAACTATGTACTGGACAAGCAGTTGCTTTAATGATACTTTTGATACGTATTATTATTCTTCCTCAGGCAGTAATAATCATGCCGTTACAATAGTAGGATGGGATGATAACTTTGACAGGACTAAGTTTGCAGGTACACTGCCACCGGGAAATGGCGCTTTTATAGTTAAAAACAGCTGGGGAAGTTCCTGGGGTGAGCAGGGATACTTCTATATATCTTATTATGATGGGAACATAGGCGGTTATAATGCTGTTTATAATGGAGCAGAAACCACAACAAACTATAGCAGAGTTTATCAATATGACCCATTAGGTTGTACAAGCAGTATTGGATACATGAATGATAGCGCATGGTTTTCCAACGTGTTTACAGCAAGTTCAAGTGAAGCTCTGGCAGCAGTAAGCTTCTATACACCTGTTGCAAATTCATATTATGAAGTATATGTCTGCAATAATTACACTAATACAACAAGCCTTACTTCCTCACGTGTTTTAAAAGGCTCAGGCATAATAAGTCTTCCCGGATATCATACAATTAAGCTGGATTCAGGAGGAAATCTGACAGCTGGAAATAAATTTGCTGTAATAGTTAAACTCAAAACACCGGGATCTCTTTATCCTGTAATGATAGAAAAGAAAATATCCGGTTATTCAAGTGCTGCAACAGCTAATGCAGGAGAAGGATTTTTAAGCAGTTCCGGTTCAAGCTGGCAGGA
Organism: Clostridiaceae bacterium; assembly: GCA_040217795.1. Lineage (GTDB taxonomy): Bacteria > Bacillota > Clostridia > Clostridiales > Clostridiaceae > Clostridium_T. The sequence continues at coordinate 12,070 of JBEHWK010000037.1, read as the reverse complement.
TTTAACCACAGTGACTCAAAACGCCAGTACCAGTGTATGCTTGAAGGCTTTTACTACAGCAAGTATGGTTACTGATGCAGAAGTACCAACAATAACTGCTCAGCCTGCGGATAAAACTGTGAATGTAGGAGGAGAAGCAATCCTTTCAGTGGGGGCGAGTGTTACAAAAGGAAATCTTTCTTACCAGTGGTACATCAATACTTTAAAGAGTAACAGCAGCGGTACAAAGATAACAGACGGAACAGGCAATAACAGCAGCTATTCAGCTCCAACATCATCAGCAGGAACCTGTTATTATTACTGTGTGGTAACAAATACAGATGACACAGCTACAGGAAGTAAGACAGCGGAAACAACCAGTAATGCAGTATCGGTAGTGGTAAATGCTGTCACCAACGCGGAAACGCCAACAATAACTACACAGCCTGTAGATAAAACAGTAAAGTAGGGAGGAAAAGCAGCTCTTTCAGTGGTGGCAAGTGTCACAAAAGGAGTCCTTTCCTACCAGTGGTACAGTAACACTTCTAAGGTTAACAGCGGCGGTACTGCCATTGCAGGAGCAACAAAAAGCAGCTATTCAGCTCCAACATCATCAGCTGGGACACGCTATTACTACTGTGTGGTAACAAATACAGATACTTCAGCAACCGGAAACAAAACGGCAACAATAGCCAGTAATGCGGTAATGGTAGAGGTTAAGAGTTCAACAAGGAGATAATAAGGATATAATTTAAGCAAATAGTAATAAAGTCATGCCAGTTCAGGTTGGAACTCTATAATCACCCTGACTGGCGTACTTTTTTATAGTATGGGAAGGTGTATTCTTTTCCATATGATAAAAAATGAAATAGGGGAAGCATCACATGTAGTAAAGTTTTGATGAAAACGAATATAAAGTGATGAAACCACATAGAATTAATTAGATGAAAAATTTACTAAAAAGCCTAAATAAAGTATTTTTATAAGAAATAAAATTATAGTATATGATTTCTTTACTGTAACTTAATTTACATTTGTTGCAAAATTGCAAAAGACGTGATGAAAAAGTTGCCTTGCAACTTTGATTCTGGTATGTATAAATTAATAGTTGCAGTTGAGACCATATAGAGCAGACACTAAATTAGTGACATTAATGAGAGGCGTGTGTCATATGGAAGTGCAGGTTTAAGTCACGTCTTTCCCACCAAGTTTCTGGAATATTTGATATACTTCTATTTTGAATCTACATTACAACATCGGGAGTCCTATACTTGATGATAATATCAGGCCTATGGTGAGACCTTTATACGGCAGTAGGAAAATAGAGTCATCTTTGCGGACACCCACCTATCAGGAAGATAGGTATCAAAATTGGAGTTACGGTATTTTGGATTTAACCAATCAATCAAAGAACTACCTTGCTGGTAGTTCTTTTTTATTCAATATAGGGTTTCTGAATAAATATATTTGTTTTGGTAAAAACTATCATTGTGTTACATTTTTTGAAAGGATGAAGGATGTGGGAAAAACAATAATAGGAATACCAAGAGCCTTTTTATATTTTAAATATAAATATTTATGGGAAACATTTTTTGAAGAATTAAAATGTGATATTTTATTAAGTCCTGAAACGAATAAACAGATATTAAAGGATGGTATAAATAATTCAATAGATGAAAGCTGTCTTTCTGCCAAGATTTATATGGGGCATGTGCATTATCTCATTGATAAGGTTGATTATATATTGATTCCCAGAATTGTAAGCTTTGGAGAAAATGAGATTGTCTGCACAAAATTCAACGCCATGTATGATATTGTAAGGAATACATTTAAAAATGTAAAATTACTGGACTATAACATAGATGTGAAAAAAAATCAAAGTGAGCTTAAAGCATTTATGAAAATCGGTAAAGTATTAGGTGAAAATTACATAACTTCATTGAAAGCATACTTGAAAGCTAAAAAAGCTTATGATTATTTTGAACAGAAGAAAACTAAAAAGCAGGAACAGCTGCTTAATGATACTGACAAAATGAAGATGCTTATAGTTTCACACCCCTACAACATTCATGACAGATTATTAGGATATCCGATAATCAAGTATTTTCAGAGCTTTGGAGTTGTACCTATTTATGCAGATGCAGCAAATAAGGAACTGACCGCAAAAAAATCAAAGGCAATCTCAAATACTTTATATTGGACATATAACAAAGAATTGATAGGTGCTATTGAATATTATTCAGATAAGATAGATGGGATTATATTTATCTCAACTTTTCCCTGCGGACCAGACTCCCTTGTAAATGAGCTGTGCATAAGAAAGGTTAAGGGAATACCTATGGCAAATATCATATTGGATGAATTAGAGGGGGAAGCGGGACTACATACAAGAATAGAGAGTTTTATTGATATTATAAAAGAAAAGAAGAACAGGGTGGAAGTGAAAAATGGCAAGTAAAGAGAAAGTAATCAGTTTCCCGCATATTGGAAAGTATTATATTGCAATAGAATTTTTAATAAAACATACATTGAAAATAAAAACATTAATACCTCCGCCAACAACTAAAAGGACTTTGGAATTGGGTACAAAGTACAGTCCGGATTTTGTTTGTGTTCCCTTTAAGTATAATTTGGGAAATTATATTGAGGCATTGGAAAAGGGTGCAAACTTCCTGGTGCAAGCTGGGGGAGGGTGCAGATTTGGTTATTATGGAGAGATACAGGAGCAGATATTGCGGGATTTAGGATATGATTTTGAATTTCTGAGTATTTTAAATACCCAGCATTTGAATCCCCTCTCTTCATACAGTACATTTAAAAGGTTAAATCCCAAACTTTCCTTTTCAAAGTTCGCTTACTTTTTTAAACTTACTTTGAAGATTGTTGAAGTAATGGATGAAATAGAAGATTACATAAGAGAAAATATAGGATTTGAAGTTACGAAAGGAAGTTTTGAGAAACTGCAGAAGGATTTTTTAAAAAGAATAAAAACAGTTGGAAGCTTCAGGGATATAAAAAAAACACATGAAAAGTATAGTACATTATTCAGAAATATAGAAATCAGAAAGCCTGAAAATCCAATCAAGGTTGGTATCGTCGGGGAATTATATACTCTTATGGAACCATTCAGCAATTATTTTATTGAAAAGGAGTTAGCTGGAAAAGGTATTCAGGTAACGAGGTTTATAACAGTTTCATATTTATTCAAAAATCACCCGAAAGAAAAGGAATTACTTAAGGCTTCTGGCAAATACCTGAAATATGCTATAGGGGCTGATGGCACTGACAGCGTAGCTAGAACAAAACAGCTGGCGGAAGCAGGATATGATGGTATTATTCATATTAAACCATTTGGCTGCACACCGGAAGTCAATGCAATGCCCATATTGCAAAATATAAGTAATGACTATAAAATGCCGGTTTTATATTTCAGCTTTGATTCACAAACCTCTGAAACCGGGATAAAAACAAGACTTGAAGCATTTCATGATATGCTTGTGATGAAAAAGGAGAAAGAAAAATGCATAAAGGTTATTTAGGAGTAGATATCGGTTCAATATCAACAAAAGGTGTAATAATAGATGATAGTAATAAGATAATGGCAGAAAATTACATTTGGACAGAAGGAGATCCTATTAATGCTGTGAAGAAGGTAATTCATGAGTTGAAACAGCAGACTGAAGGAAAAGATATTAAAGTAAAAGCTGTAGGAACAACCGGTTCAGCAAGAAAATTAATAGGAACAATTTTAAATGCTCAAATAATCAAGAATGAGATTACAGCACATGCAATTGGAACAATTTCTGTTTATCCTGATGTAAGAACAATTTTTGAAATTGGAGGGCAAGATTCGAAGATTATTTTAATTGAGGATGGAATAGTAGTTGATTATGCAATGAATACTTTATGTGCTGCAGGAACAGGCTCATTCTTATCATCGCAGGCAAAAAGACTTGGATTACAAGTGGAGCAATTTGGAGAATTTGCATTAGAATCAAAAAATCCAACAAAAATTGCTGCCAGGTGTACTGTTTTTGCTGAATCTGATTTAGTGCATAAAGCTCAGATAGGACATAAAAAAGAAGACATTATAGCTGGTTTATGTAAGGCTGTTGTTACCAATTATCTGAATAATGTGGGAAAAGGAAAGAGAATAAAACCACCAATTGTATTTCAGGGTGGAGTCAGCAAAAATATCGGAGTAATTAGAGCTTTTGAAGAAGAAACAGGTGAAAAAATTTATGTTGATCAATATGCACATTTGATGGGAGCTTTAGGGGTAGCAATGCTTGCAAAAAATTCAGGAAGAGAGCAGGATTTTAATTTTGATATAGCGGAGATGCATTTTGAAACAAGAGGTGTGGAGTGTGAAAAGTGTGCAAATAATTGTGAAATTATCTGCATTTATAAAAATGATCAGCTGATTGATGCATGGGGAAATAAATGTGATAATGGAGCTGTTGTCTAATAATAAATTTTGTGCTGATAGTTTGAATTTCTATTAACCATTCAAAAAAGAACTACTTGTATGATGTAGTTAGAACATTTGATAGAAAACTTAATACATTTCTACCGAACATTAAAGCACATCATTTATTTATTATTATTATTTTAATATTGATCTCGTCTAACACCTTTAGGTGTAAATCGCTTATCTTTTGTTAAGTTTTATATTAATTTTCTATTAAAATCCCAATGTGGGACCTAACCAAATTTAATATAGTTTTGTATAATACTCCTGAATAGAAGATAGATGTAAACCTACTGGGAGGTCAATAAGAACCTATACCCGTAAAAGAGCGTATTATTCCATCAGGTAGAATTCTATGTTTAGCTGGTTGGGTTTCCCTTCGGGAATTACCCGTGTCACAAACAAGTTTATATGCTACTTGATAGATTGGAAGTTCTATTCTATCTCTAAATTTAATTTTAAGGAGATATACAATGTCTAAATTTTTTTATAATCCTGTAGTAGGAATTGATGTTTCAGCTGATTTTTCATATGCTGCAATACTTGCACCAAATGGTGATATTTATAAGAAACCTTTTAAGATATGGCATGATGTTAATGGTTTCAACCACTTGATTAATGAAATAAAAAAAGTGGAAAAAGAGTTTAACATGAAAACCGCCATTTTCATGGAGTCCACTGGTGTGTACCACTTGTCTCTTTTCCACTATCTTAATAAATATTTCGATAACGCATTTGTTATCAATCCACTCATTACTAAGTGTAACAAAAATGGAAACATAAGAAAAGTGAAAAATGATAAAAAAGATGCTTTATCTATTGCAACAATAGGAAAATTTCAAAATATTAAGTTATCTCAACAACTCAGCCTTGATATTTTCCTTTTGAAAAATCTTGTAAGAGAATATTACAAACTTACTGACACTTGTTCTACTTTTAAGAAAAAGTTATCAGCTGATTTAAGAGTTGTTTTTCCTGGCTATAATACTATATTTTCAAACCCAGCATGTAAAAGTTCAATTGAACTTTTAAGCCAATATCCAGTACCAAAATCAATTTTAGAGGCGCCTAAAGAAGAGATCATTGATATTTTCCTTAGTAAATCTAAAAAGGGTATTGTATGGTCTGAAAAAATCTATTCCAAGTTAATTAATGTTACATATGATGCTAAAGTTATTGGCTTACCGTTAGACGGTTTAGCCGTCAAAATATCTAGCTCTATAACATTAATAAAAACTATTGATTCAGAAATAGCTACTTTATTAGAGCAAATCAAGACTCTAATTGATTCTAAGAATTTTCCGGAATTAATTAGAAATAATATTGAACTAATTAACTCAATTCCTGGTATTGGACTATTAACAGCTATTACATTGATAGCTGAAATAGGTGATATTAATGGCTTTCTAAGCCAAAACATCTTGTCGCTTTTTTTGGTGTTGATAGCTCAGTCAATGAGTCAGGTAATTTTAAAGGCAATGATAATAAAATTTCAAAAAGAGGAACTCGAATCGGTCGGAGAGCATTATATGCTGTTGCACTGGCTTCAATTCGCAACAATCGTAATGGAGTTCCTATAAACAAGGTCCTATTAGATTATTATCAAATAAATCTTAAAGGTAAAAAGCCTAAAGTTTCGTTAGTAGCTATAATGCATAAAATTATAAATTATATTTTCGCTGTTCTGCGAAATCAAATGCCGTTTGAGCAAAGAGATCCCAAAATACATAAGCAAATGTTTTTAGAAAACAACTCTTTAAACAAAGTCGCTTAATTCATTTCCAACTTCTGTAACCATTCGTGTTTTAAAACGGTTTATTTGTTATACCCTTTTTTCAAAAAATATTTTTTTGAAATTTTACTTGACTATTATTAGCTGGTCTCTATAGGTAGTTCTTTTTTATTATGGAAGCTTATTATCTTAGCATCCTTGATGTAATCATCAACAATTTTTTTAGAGAGATTAAACCAGCTTTTACATTGGTCAAGAATAATGGAATCCCCTGTAATTACCCTCTCCATTTTTGACAGAAGAACATCTGCATTGGGCACAAGTTCAACATGAACAGGAATGTTCCATACATCAGCATACTCCAGGATTCTGTTTTTTAGTCTGCCAGAGTTTGAAACAGGTGCATCCAGATAAAACTTAACCTCTGGCACCGAGAGTTTCCTAAAGGCTTCCCCTATGAGCATCAATGCCTTATCAGTATTATCAATTAAGCTGTAGTTACCCCTTAAGCCTGCCAGATCTCTTAAAACCCCATCCTTTCCGAGTATTATAAGACTTCCGGAAAGTGCAACCTCAAGAGTGATTATCAAATTGAACCCATCAATATACAAGCACCCTTCATTCGTAGATTCAAGCGGGAGCATACTTGATTTTCTTTTATCGTATTGAGACTTAGAGGATGTCGCTCTTTGAAGAGCAATTCGTTGTCTGGATGAAAGCTGGTAGTGGTTGCCTATAAATTCCATTATCGGGCCTAACTTATACCCTCTGTCAAGCAGCCACTGAATTTCTTCCTGAGCAATTCCAAGCTTAGATATGGCAGTCTTTGAAAACCATTTGCGATCATTAGGATCAAAACCTCTTCGTATTGTTCTGGATGACAATATAAGACCTCCCTTTAAAATAAGTTATAAAACCCTGAAGTTATTACATCAAATACAGGGGACGCATTCATTTTACCGTAAGTATACTCTAAGATAATAGTATACTTCAGTATACCAGAATATATCCAATCAGGTGTATAATAATAATGAGTGACAAGCTGTCGTACAATTTGCCATGAACATTTATATTCACAAGATTTTCAGGGTTATTATTGTAATATCTTGGATGGCATGCCTGACCCCAAAGGAGATGAAGTAAATGGAATATTTTTGGACATATGAAACTGACTTACCTGCAGGTACTGGTGTAGAAGTCTTTGGGAGAGAACATCTGATCTGGGTTTCAGCAGCTGTTATATTTATTTTTGTGATAATGGCTATATACGGAAGACAGACAGAAGTGATTAAGCGCAGGATTCAAGTGGCTATAAGCACTTTACTGGTTATAAGTTACATAATACAATGGATTTGGGCAGCAGCAACAGGACATTTTTCACTTGTTGAGATGCTTCCGTTGCACCTGTGTACAATATCAGCATTTGTGGAAGTTATTGCTGTTATATCAGGGAATACTGTTTTAAAAGAGTTTTCTTATTGCAACAGCCTTCCTGGTGCCATTGTAGCGTTCATTACACCAGGCTTAAAGACGTATCCATTAATCAGTTATATGTATCTGCAATTTGTATTTGTCCATGCTGTATTGATTTTATTTCCATTGATATGGGTATTCAAGGATGGTTACCGTCCGAATATATGCAGATTACCAAAATGCACTGCACTTCTGTTGTTTTTTGCAGTAATAGCTCATTGGGTTAATTCGGTCATTGGAAGCAATTACATGTTTATAAATTATATACCTGATGATCATCCGCTGAAAATAATAGAAGCTTGGTTTGGAAACCCTGGATATTTAATTCCTTTTACAGGGGCAATTCTTATTATTTGGGTTGTTTTATATACACCTTGGATAATTAATGAGTTGATTTAAAAGGAAAGGAAGACAAAAATTTTATAATTTCATAAGGAACTGAATTTATAATTGAGATTGCAACAAAAAAAGTGTCTGAAGAGAATATTATACATGAGAGTGAAGAGGATTCGTTTAAGAAAAGAATTGAAAGAGCAAACATTGAATTCTCAGATATCTATTCAATAAATTAAGTTTTATGTGCCCTCAAACTGTCAGGTTTGGGGCCATTTTTATAAAAACTATGTAAATTAAAGAAGGGGCAACAAGTCCTATATTGCCCCAGAATATAAATAAAATTTACTCTATAACCTGTGAAATTCCCATGGCAATCATCAAAATGCCAGCTAGGACTGTAGCAATTCTCTTATCTATTTTGAATTTTTTCAAAAAAGCTATGGCGTAATTACCAGAAATAAAGATAAGAAAACTTATTACAAAGAAAGCTAAGCCTACGGCGACTGGATGGTAACCAACCAAGCCCACTCCTACTGAACCGCCAATATCATCAAGAGCTAAAGCTATCCCTATAGAGATAGATGCCTTATAGCTTAAAGTTTGTATTTTCTTGATTTTCTCGTTTTTCTTTAAAAAGGTCTCAAGTATTATTTTGATACCTGTTCCGGAAATCAGGAGCATGCTTAGCATTGAAGCGATATCATCATTTAAAAAATGAGAAACAACATTACCAGACAAAGAAGCTGTAAAGGAGACTGCAAATGCCATTAATGATATCAGAAGATTTTTCATCAACTGAACTCTTATCCCTCCAATACTATAAGCTATTCTTATCCCGATGTTGTCAAAGCTGTTGATTAAGGCTATGAAGAGTAAATAAATTGTAGTTTTCAACATAGTATTCACCTCCTTATAACTAAGTACCTGTCGATTAATTTATAGTTATCAGGTAGGAAGAGGTTAAACTGCTGTTGTATATATTATATGTAAGATATGAATAATTGTGTTGCATTTTAACATAAGGGATACATGACTGAAGTTGAAGCAAATTAATGCTAAATATTGTAATTAGAAGTACAAGTAGTATAATTAAACTATAAAGAATATTCATAAAATTATGAATGGGGAAGGGGATAGGAAATGAATAAATTGAACTATAAAAAATATATTCCCTATGCTGCAGGAGTTGTTATTCTTGTTATTATTGTTGCATTAGCCATAAAAGGCGGAAATTTTAACCTGGCTAAAAAAGAAACAGCATCTTTAAATAACAGCACAGTGTATGATTCCAGTAAAGGTATATCAGGTGAAGCTTCTTCCGGAGCACCAGACAATAGTCAAAGCAGTGCCGGAACAACTGCTGAAACGACAGGTTCTGATGTGGAATTTGACATCTCAAAGATAATTTATTCAGGAAACATCAGTCTATATACAGATGACTACAAGGGTACTTTTGCAAAAATCGGTGAATATGCTGTCAATGTTGGTGGATTTATTCAGAATTCTAACTCATCTTATATAGACAAAACTCAAAATATACTTCTTAACTCAGGTTATATTACTATCAGGGTGCCGGCAGCGAAATTTGATGAAGCTATGAAGGAAATCCAGAATTATGGCAGCCCCATCAGCACCAGCAAAAATAGTATGAATATTTCCCAGCAGTATCAGGATATAAAAGGACAGCTGGACAGTCTGAAAATACAGGAAGAAAGGCTTCTGGAGTATTTGAAGAAAGCAGATAAGATTCAGGATATGTTGTCAATAGAAAGTGAACTGAACAGAGTGAGAACACAAATTGATAATAAGACTACCGTGATAAAAAACTGGGATAAAGAAGTAGCCTACTCAACAATTTATGTTTCTGTAACTGAGAAAAAGCTGGCAACAAGCACTGTGAAATCACCTTTTGAAGACATGCTCCAAAAAATAAAAGAAGGATTTATAGCCTCAGTGAATTTACTGTTGAATATACTTGCAGGGTTAATTGTATGGATTTTCAAAATCATTCCTTTCGCAGCAATACTTGGTGCAGCATATTTCATCTATACCAGGGGCAGAAAGAAAAAACAATGAATTCAAATTCTTTTTGTCCGTCAGATGTGTTTTAGAAAAACAGTATAGAAATATAAAAAACTCCTGCATAAGTCCAGGAGTTTTTTATATTAAAGATTACTATTATATGAAAATTATTTGTCATATTGTATAGATATATACAGGGGAGTAGAATTATTTTATAGAAGTGAATAGCACTTATGTTGTCAATAGTCCGAAAATATATGATAATATTAAATGTGTTATAGAAAAAATAAATTAAGGTGGTGTTTTTAATGAGTTTTAAGTATATCAGACCTATGCCTACTCCGGAGGAAATCAAAAGTGAGTTACCGTTGGACCAGGCGGCTTTGAAAATTAAGGCAGAGCGAGATTGCTGCATCCGGGATGTATTTGAAAACAAGTCCGCCAAAAAGATTATCGTAATAGGACCATGTTCTGCAGATAAGGAAGACTCAGTCATGGAATATATGTATCGTTTGGCAAAAGTTAATGAAAAGGTATCGGATAAACTGATTCTGATACCACGAATTTATACAAACAAGCCTAGAACAACAGGAGAAGGCTACAAAGGCATGATGCATCAGCCGGATATCAATGATGATCCGAACATGAAGAAAGGTATCTATATCATTCGTAAGCTGCATAAAAGGTTGATCCAGGAGACTGGTTTTACGGCTGCAGATGAAATGCTGTATCCGGGAAACTGCAGATACTTAGATGATATTCTTGCATATCATGCTGTAGGTGCCCGATCAGTTGAAAATCAGGAGCATCGCCTGGCTGCCAGTGGTATTAATGAGCCTGTAGGTATGAAGAACCCTACCAGCGGAGATATAACTGTTATGTTGAATTCCATCAAAGCTGCTCAAATGCCACATGACTTTATTTTAAACGGATATGAAGTACAGTCTGACGGTAATCCATTGGCTCATGCTATACTTCGTGGGGCAGTAAATCAATATGGAAGGAATATTCCAAACTACCATTACGAAGATTTAATAATGCTTGCACAAATGTATCAGAAGGGTGGACAAAAAAATCCTGCTGTTATTGTGGACTGTAATCATGCGAACTCTATGAAGAATTGGCAGGAGCAGCCGCGTATCGCAAAAGAAATCATGCACAGTGCAAAAAGCTCTGAAACTATCAATAAAATGTTCAAGGGATTGATGATCGAAAGTTATCTCATGGATGGATCCCAGCCAGAAACTGGGTCAAACTATGGCCAGTCCATTACTGATGGATGTCTTGGATGGGAAAAGACAGAACGCCTGCTTCTGGAAATAGCTGACATGGTTGTATAAATGTGTTTTTATAATGAGGAGAGATTAATATGCATAAAAATCAATTAATGTTTATCATTACTCTTGTGTTGGCTATTGTTATTACTATTTTTGGGGTAGTTAATTCAGAGCCTGTTGCTATTAATTTGCTTTTTTATAAGATTGTAGCTTCGCAAGCCCTGATAATATTTATTTCAGCTGCTCTGGGTGCTATTATAGCTGCATTTTTGGGAATGGCAAAGCAGATAAGACTAAGGGGAGAAACAAAAGCGTTACGTAAGGAAAATGAGGAATTACTTGTTAAGGTTAACAATTTGTCAAATGAGTTAAGCTCTGCTAAAATGAAAAAAGACGAAATTGGAATAAATAGTTAGAGGCGGACATTCAAATATCCTGTAGGATAGAACGATAGAAGTTTTATTCTACAGGATATCTTTATGAAAACTGATAGAAAATTAACTTGTTATAAATGAAAAAAGTTCTCTGATAGGAGCCTCAAAAGCATATATTACTTCAATTAATATTAATATAATTACTATAACTTCCAGCATAGCAGATTTTCTTGAATGACTTAAATCTGCAAATATTTCAGTTGTATCCAATAAAGATTGTATTTTGGCATTTAAGGTTTTATATCTGTCATCAAGTTCAAAAAGGTCTGCAAGGTCATTGAAGAATATTTCAGCATCCTGGTTTTTCCAAGTGATATCCGGTTTATCCAATAACATTATGTAGGAT
>JBEHWK010000036.1:0-25896 GCA_040217795.1 Clostridiaceae bacterium | reverse complement strand
GCTGTAATATTGATTCCAAGCAATCAAGGGACCCTTAATATAGGACTTCAAAGAATAAGTGACAATGTTGAAAAGGCAGTTGGTGTTAATATTTTATAGGAAGGCAGGTTTTGAAAAGTGAAAACCGGTAATATCATTAAGGTTTCAGGTCCCTTAATCGTAGCTGAGGGAATGGAGGATGCAAATATATATGATGTATGTAAAGTTGGTGTAAAAGGACTTATAGGCGAAATAATAGAAATGAGAGGTGATAAGGCTTCCATTCAGGTATATGAGGAGACTTCAGGAATAGGTCCCGGAGATCCGGTAGTGACAACAGGGGAACCTTTATCTGTTGAGTTGGCACCGGGATTGATTGAGTCAATGTTTGACGGTATACAGAGACCTTTGGATGTATTCATGGAAGCAGCCAAATCGCCTTATCTAAAAAGAGGTATTTCAGTTCCAAGTTTAGACAGGGATAAAAAGTGGAATTTCATTCCGGTGGTTGAGGCTGGGGATATGGTGGAAGCAGGGGATGTTTTAGGGACAGTTCAGGAGTCACCTGTTGTTCTCCATAAAATAATGGTTCCAGTTGGAGTAAGCGGAAAAGTAAAGGAAATATGTGAAGGTGAATTTACAATAACTGAAAAAATTGCAGTTCTGGAAACTGAAAAGGGTGATAAGGATGTAGCAATGCTGCAAAAGTGGCCTGTAAGAATAGGAAGACCCTATATAAACAAGTTAAGCCCAACAGAACCGATGATAACAGGGCAAAGAGTAATAGATACATTTTTCCCGGTGGCAAAGGGCGGAACTGCATCAGTACCAGGCCCCTTCGGAGCAGGGAAAACTGTAGTTCAGCATCAGATTGCAAAATGGGGAGATACGGAAATAGTTGTATACGTTGGCTGCGGTGAGCGCGGTAATGAGATGACAGATGTTTTAAATGAGTTCCCTGAGCTTAAAGATCCAAGGACTGGTGCAAGTCTTATGAAAAGAACAGTCCTTATAGCAAATACTTCAAATATGCCGGTGGCTGCCAGAGAAGCATCAATATATACCGGGATTACAATTGCAGAATATTTCAGAGATATGGGCTATTCAGTATCAATTATGGCCGATTCAACCTCAAGATGGGCAGAGGCATTAAGGGAAATGTCAGGAAGACTTGAAGAAATGCCGGGAGATGAAGGATACCCTGCGTATTTAGGTTCAAGACTTGCTGATTTTTATGAAAGGGCAGGAAAGGTTATCTGCTTAGGGAAAGATGGAAGAGAGGGAGCTGTAACAGCTATAGGAGCAGTATCTCCCCCGGGGGGAGATATTTCAGAGCCTGTTTCCCAATCAACCTTGAGAATAGTAAAGGTCTTTTGGGGACTTGATGCGGGGCTTGCATACAGAAGACATTTCCCGGCAATTAATTGGCTTAATTCATATTCTCTTTATTTAGACAAAGTAGGTTATTGGATAAATGGGAATGTAGCGGCAGATTGGTCAGCCTTAAGAACTGAAGCTATGATCCTGCTCCAGGAAGAAGCTAGTCTTCAGGAAATTGTAAGACTGGTAGGTATAGATTCACTTTCAGAAAAAGACAGATTAAAGCTGGAGGTGGCAAAATCCCTGAGGGAAGATTACCTTCAGCAAAATGCTTTCCATGATGCTGATACTTATGCATCATTGAATAAACAATACAAAATGCTAAAGCTTGTACTTCAATTCCATAAAGAGGCAGCAAGGGCTTTAGAAGCGGGAGTTTACCTGAATAAAATATTGGATATGGAAGTCAGGGATAAGATTTCAAGAAGCAAATATATTCATGAAGATAATCTTAGCAGAATTGATGATATTTCAGATGAATTAAAAACTGCAGCAGATGCGCTTATTTCAGAAGGAGGGGTGCTTGATGCCTAAGGAATACAGAACAATAGCGGAAATAGCAGGACCCCTTATGATTGTAGAGGGAGTAAGCGGAATTAAATATGATGAATTGGCAGAAATTGAAATGCAGACTGGTGAGAAAAGAAGAGGAAGAGTTCTTGAGATTAATGGAAGCAGGGCAATGGTTCAGATTTTCGAGGGTTCATACGGAATAAATTTAAAAAACTCTAAAGCCAGGTTTTTAGGAAAGCCGCTTGAATTAGGGGTATCTGAGGATATGCTGGGAAGAATATTTGACGGAATGGGAAATCCAAAGGACAATGGGCCTAGGATACTTCCTGAAAAAAAGATAGACATAAATGGAGAAGCTATTAATCCTGCAGCAAGAAATTATCCCTCTGAATTCATACAGACGGGAGTTTCTGCAGTAGATGGTCTTAATACTTTAGTAAGAGGACAAAAGCTGCCAATATTTTCAGGGGCAGGGCTTCCTCACGCTGAATTGGCTGCACAGATTGCAAGACAGGCAAAGGTTCTCAATACTGATTCAAAATTTGCAGTGGTCTTTGGAGCTATAGGAATTACCTTTGAAGAAGCTCAATTCTTTGCAGATGAATTTACAAGAACCGGAGCTATCAACAGGTCCGTTCTTTTTACGAATCTGGCATCTGATCCGGCTATAGAAAGAATAGCTACACCTAGAATGGCTTTAACCACAGCTGAATTTCTTGCATATGAAAAAGGTATGCACGTGCTGGTTATTCTTACTGACATGACAAATTACTGCGAGGCCTTAAGAGAGGTTTCAGCAGCAAGAAAAGAGGTTCCGGGAAGAAGAGGATATCCAGGATATCTGTATACTGACCTTTCAACTATTTATGAAAGAGCAGGAAGAATTAAAGGGAGAGAAGGATCAATCACACAAATTCCAATACTATCAATGCCTGAGGACGATAAAACTCATCCTATTCCGGATCTGACAGGGTATATAACGGAGGGGCAGATAATTCTTTCCAGGGAATTATATAAAAAAGGAATAACGCCTCCGATAGATGTTTTGCCATCCCTTTCAAGACTTAAGGATAAAGGTATAGGAAGAGGGAAAACAAGGGAAGATCATGCGGATACAATGAACCAGTTATTTTCAGCATATGCCCAGGGAAAAGAAGCCAAGGAACTGGCCTCAATTTTAGGAGAGTCAGCATTGTCTGAGACAGATAAAAAGTTTGCCAGGTTTGCTGAAGTTTTTGAAAAAGAATATGTTTCCCAAGGGTTCAAGACAAACAGAAGCATAGAAGAAACTCTGGATTTAGGGTGGAAGCTCCTTAAGATATTGCCAAGAACAGAACTTAAGAGAATCAGGGATGAATATCTGGAAAAATATATGCCATCAGGAGAGGTGGATGGTTAATGTCAAGATTAAATGTCAATCCAACCAGGATGGAACTTACAAAGCTGAAAAAAAGGCTTATTACAGCAGCAAGAGGACATAAGCTTTTAAAGGATAAACAAGATGAATTAATGAGACAATTCATCAATCTTATAAAACATAATAATAAATTAAGAAAAGAAGTTGAAGAAGAACTTCACGGAGCATTGAAGGAATTTGTCATGGCAAGAGCCCTTATGAGTTCAGAATTTCTTGAAGAAGCACTTGCATTTCCAAAGGAAAAGATTTCTGTTGAAGTAGGAAGCAGGAACATAATGAGCGTAAATGTTCCGGTAATGAATTTCAAAAGAGAACTTCAGGAGGATTCAGGAAGTATATATCCATATGGATTTTCAAATACTACTTCCGAGCTGGATGAGTCTATAAAAGGAATATATGATATACTTCCCAAGCTTTTAGAATTGGCTGAGGCAGAAAAAAGCTGCCAGCTTATGGCAGACGAAATTGAGAAAACAAGAAGAAGAGTCAATGCTCTTGAATACCGGACAATTCCGGAACTTCAGGAAACCATAAAGTATATAAGGATGAAACTTGATGAGAATGAAAGAGGTTCTTTAACCAGATTGATGAAGGTTAAAGCGATGCTGGAACAAAAGGGATAAATGGAATAAAACCCTGCGGATTTGACTCTGCAGGGTTTTGTTCTTGTAAGTGATATGTAAAGTAAGATATTAAAATGTGGTATCATTACGTGTATTGACGTTGATAATATAATAAACAGAAGGTATAATTATGTATAGTTGTGTATTTATGATGATCATTATAGTTAGATCACAAATCCTATACAAAGGAGTGTAATTATGAAGTACGGTATAGCATTAATATGCTCTGCATTGATTGTTTATTTGATTATTCCTTTTTTAATGAAATTATCTGTTAAATATGGATTTTTAGATAAGCCTACAAAAAGAAAAAAACATAGGAATCCAATTCCGCTTTGTGGGGGAGTAGGAATGTTTATAGGATTTTTCTTAATTTATTTCGTCATGGGCGGGGATTTTTTCCCCAAAGAAAAAGTTAGCATTTTTATAGCATCCTTAGCTATTTTAGCAATCGGCATGGTGGATGACTTTTACAAATCAAGAGGAAAGGAATTTCCTATATATCCGAGGCTTATAGTTCAGATATTGGCTGCAATTCTGGTCTATAAAAGTGGAATTGCTTTTACTGGATTTACGGATCCTTTTACAGAACAGTATGTTCAATTGCATGTTGCACTCCAGTTTATACTTACAATAACCTGGATATTCGGAGTTACTACTGTGATAAACTGGTCAGACGGCATGGATGGGTTGGCCGGAAGTTTATCAGCTATTTCTTCCACTACTTTGTTTGTTGTGGCATTAGCAATGAGACAGCCTGATTCAGCAATGATCTGCATTATTCTGGTAGGGGCCATTTTAGGATTTTTAAAGTATAACAGGCATCCTGCAAAAGTGTTCATGGGAGATTCAGGTGCTAATTTTCTGGGCTTCATTTTAGGGATAATTGCATTGGACGGAGCTTTTAAGCAGGCTACTGTTCTCAGTTTAGTAATACCTATATTGGCTTTGGGTGTACCTATTTTTGATAATATCTTTGTACTTTTTAAGAGATTTTCAGAAGGAAAACCGATTTACCAGGCAGACAGAAGTCAAATTCACTTCAGGCTTCAGGAAAAAGGACTCACTACAAATCAGGTAGTTCTATACATATGTGCAATTAGTTTAGGGTTGAGCATAATATCACTTATATTGTTGTTTGTAAAATTTTAATATCAATCCACAATGTTGTTTACAACAAATCATCCATGGTGTATAATTGAAAAAAGACTTATCTAGAGAGGTGGAGGGACTGGCCCTATGAAGCCCAGCAACCTATGAGTTGTCGTAAACTCAGTGGGTGCTAATTCCTGCAGTATTTGTACTGAAAGATAAGGATATTATTTGGGGAAATCGCATTATATAGACCTAAAGGTAATATCCTTTAGGTTTCTTATTTTTTAGGGGGTTAACTTATCATGTTTATAAAGGATATATTCAGAAATAAGAAAGCAGTTTATTCTTTTGAAATTTTTCCGCCCAAAACAACATCATCACTGGAGACAATATATACTACAGTGGAAAATCTGGTGGAATTGAAGCCTGATTTCATATCTGTAACTTATGGAGCAGGAGGAAGCACAGTGGACAATAAAACCACTCAACTATCCTCTCTAATAAAAAACAAATATGGAATTGAGTCCCTTGCACATTTAACTTGCATAGGATCCGGAAAAGATGATATAAATAAAATATTAGAAGATTTAAAAAAGAATAACATAGATAATATACTTGCATTAAGGGGAGATATACCTGAAGGGCAGACTAATACCGGTGAATTTTCATATGCTTATGAGTTGGTGAAACATATTAAATATCAGGGAGAATTCGGTGTAAGTGCAGCATGTTACCCTGAAGGTCATATAGAATGCAGGGATTTGGATACAGATATAAAAAGGTTAAAGCAAAAGGTTGATAACGGTGCGCAACATCTGGTTTCACAATTGTTTTTTAATAATGAAGCATTTTATTCATTTTTGGAAAGAGCTGATAAGGAAGGAATTAATGTACCTATTGAGGCCGGAATTATGCCTGTAATCAATAAAAAGCAGATAGAGAGGATAACCTCTCTTTGTGGAGCTAAACTTCCCGGAAAGTTCGTGAAGGTCATGGATAAATATGGACATAATCCTGATGCCTTAAGAGATGCCGGCATAGCATATGCAATAGAGCAAATTATAGATCTGCTTACATCAGGGGTAAGGGGAATCCATTTATACACAATGAACAATCCGCTGGTTGCAAGAAGGATAACTGAAAACATAGGAACAATAATCACCAGTTTAAATGAAAATTAACTAAGGTTAAGGAGATATATATATGGAAAAAGTAGAAAGTTTTGAATTGGATCATAGAATAGTAAAGGCACCTTATATAAGAAAGGCAAAGACTTTAGAGGGAAAGTCAGGGGACAAGGTTACTAAGTTTGACCTGAGATTTACTCAGCCTAACAAGGAAGATATGCCAACTGCTTCAATACATGGGCTTGAGCATCTTCTGGCAGGACTTTTAAGAGAAGAACTTGATGGCATAATTGACTTGTCCCCTATGGGCTGCAGAACAGGATTCTATTTAATTATCTGGGGAGACAGGGAAGCATCAGAAGTTAAACCAGCGTTAGAAGCAGCGCTTAAAAAAGTATTAGAGGCAGAGGAAATACCTGCAAGAAATGAAATTCAATGCGGGAATTACAGAGACTTGTCACTTTTTGGGGCAAAGGAATATGCCAGAAGGGTTTTAGAGCAAGGCTTCTCTTTAAATGTATTCGGTGAATAAAAATTCAAAAGCTTAAGGTAAAGTGGAGATAACACTTTACCTTAAGCTTTTTCAGTTTTAACCAGTAATAAAATCACCATTATTGAGAAAACTACATGTAAATGATAAAAAGGAGTGGTTTTATGAGTAAAGATGATGAAAAGAAATTATATAAAATTGCAAAAGAGAAAATAATTGCAGGTGAAAGCTGGGATAAGATAATGGAAGAGACTCACCTGAGGTTAAAGGATTTGAAAAGGATACAGAGAGATGAAATTAGTCCCCATTTTTAAGGAATGCAGGATTTTAACTTCGTAACTATCAATAAGCAGAGCAGCCTGTAAATCACAATCTGCTCTGCTTATTTTACATCTTATTTAATTTCCTAAGTTATCCTCAGCATATTTCAATATTGAAGATATACTGCTATTACTTGAAGATTTATTCAATTTGTCGTCAAAACTTATGTTATTTATAAAACTCATACCTTTTTGAAAGTATATGCTGCTTACAATTGTATCTTCAGTATCTCCGCCCTTGTTAACTGATGTTATGATAATTATATCTTTCAGTCCATCACTATTTACATCTTTAAAGGATACAGCTTCGATGGTTTTAAACATGCCAGCGGAGTTTCCATAAAACTCCGGAAATTTATATAATACAGTATTTTTATTATCTATAAGATAAAAAACTGCCTTGGTATTTACATCTTCCCGTTTAGATCCAGAAATGAATTTAACACTTCCGAAATTTTCAATAGAAACTGAAAAGCATTGATTTTCAATTATGGAGAATCCTCCTGATTTTAAAGAATACAGCGTCATTGTAACTTTTGTATCGGAATCTATAAGGGTGAATGTTCCTTCTCCGATTCCCCATAAGTTATTTTTATTGCTGCCGGAATCATATTTTACAGATAATGCTATTTCTTTTTCCTTGAAGCTCATGCTGATAGTACCGCTGTGGTCCCAGTTATCGTTGTCAAATGTGAGAGTCAGGTTGTTATTCTGAATTTTACCTTTAATTTCAACAGCCGCAATATGTGTTACATTTTCAGTTGCGTTGCTTAACTGCCCTTTAAGGTTGCCATCTTTATCTACAGTAATATTTAATCTTATTCCATATTTAAAGTCTTCCTTTAAGTTCTCTTCAACTGCCCAATCACCAGTGTATTTTGAAAAATCAACAGCAGCTGCAGAATTTGAAGCAGATTCTGAATCTGATGAGCCTGAGCTGGCAGGGTTATCTGAAGCGGAACTATTATTGTTATTAGTATTGGTATCAGTATTAGTATTAGTATTGCCTGCAGTTTTGCCGCAGCCTGAGACTGAGATACTTAATAAAACCATCAATAGTACTATAAGTTTTTTAAACATAAGGAACACCCCCTTGAGTTTATTATTATGCAATAGGTGGTAATTTTCAAGCGTAAAGCATAAATTATATTTATGATAAAGTTAATGCAAAAATCATATTTATATGTAATAATAGAAATGTAAAAACTGAAAGGAGAATAACTATGGCTGTTAGAGAAATAGTACAACTGGGAGATGAACATTTAAAGAGAGTTTCAGAACCTGTAAAGGAAATAGATGAAGAAATTGACACACTTATAAAAGATTTGAGGGATACCCTTGCAACTGTTCAGGGAGTCGGGCTTGCAGCACCTCAGATTGCTGTTAATAAGAGAGTTGTTTATATAGATTTGAGAGATGGAGAGGAACCAATTGTTCTTATAAATCCTAAAATTCTTAAGCAAGAGGGAAAAGAAACTGACGCTGAAGGCTGTTTAAGTTATGTGGGACATGAAGGATTGGTTGAAAGACCAGCAAGAGTTGTGGTTCAGGCATATGATGAAAATGGGGATCTTATGGAATATGATGTAGAAGGCTTTTTGGCAAGATGCTTCTGTCATGAAATAGACCATCTGGAAGGTATAATGTATACAGATAAGGCTTCAGAGATTTATGAAATAAAAGCTGATGATTATGAAGAAACAGAAGAAGAAATTGACAAATAATATTTGGCAATGTACAATTTTAACAGAATTTTATTAAGAACTTTATAATTTAAACTTAGCCTGAGGCTAAGTTTATTTTTTATCGTATAGGAAAGTGCATTCTTTTCCACACGATAAAAAATAAAAATAGTCGCCTGCCAGATTTTCCTCACATACGTTTGGAAAGGCAGATGCGAGAAAAAAATCGACGGCGCATACTGGCCTTGGCGATTTTTTTATGGAACCCTATCAAAGAAAAGTGGTGAGGAAATGAACAAAGAATTCAGAAAAGAATCTGAAGTTTTGGATAAGAAAAAAGGAAGAATAAATCTTGAAATCCAAAGAAAGTCGGAAGAAGAGGAAAATTTTAAAACCAAGATATCCAACCTGAAAAAAGCTGCAAAAGGAAGCTATAGTTTAGAACTAGAAAATACCAAGATAATTTATGATATAGTAAGCAAAAATCTGACTAGTTACAGAGAAGCTATAGAGAATCCATATTTTGGAAGAATAGATTTTAAAGAGGATAAAAGGATACCGGAAAGCTTTTATATTGGAAAGCATGGTATATATGATTCAAAGGATGGAGAAGAAATAGTTATCGATTGGAGGGCCCCCATTGCAGATCTGTATTACAGTGGAACGTATGGAGAAGCTTATTACAGGTCCCCGGCAGGTGTAATAAATGGTAAGCTGCAGTTAAAACGCAAGTTTTTAATTAAAGAGGGCATTCTTAAGGATATCTTTGATGAAGGGATAAATGAAATAATACTTAAAGGAGAGAATCCTGAAGATGAAAATGAGTTAGTGGATGAATTTCTGAAAATCAACCTGGAGGAAAGTGCAGGAAGCAAGCTTAAGGAAGTTGTTGCAACAATTCAGAAGGAGCAGAATGAAATAATAAGGGCACCACTGAATTTTCCGATGATAGTCCAGGGGTCAGCAGGATCAGGGAAAACTACCATTGCCCTTCACAGGCTGGCATATCTTGTATATAGATATAATGAAAAAATCAAGGGAGAGGATATATTAGTACTGGCACCAAATAAATTGTTTTTAGATTATATATCGGAAATTCTTCCTAACTTAGGTACATATGAGGTAAGTCAAAAAACTTTTTCAATATTAGGACAGGAATTTTTGGGGATAAAGGGAAAGATATGTTCAAAGGAAGAAAAATTAAGAGAAGTTCTTGAAGGGGATAAGGAAAGGGCTAAATTCTTAATGAACTCCAGCAGGGTAAAGGGATCCCTTCTTTTCAGAACTATTTTGGACAGATTGATCACAATTTGGGAAAAAAACTCACAAAATTTGAAGGATATTAAAATACAAGGGTTTACTCTATATACCTCAAAAGAAATAAAGAGACTGTATTTTAAGGATTTAGTTCACTTTCCTGTTAATAAAAGAATCGATGAGATTTATAAGTACTTTATTAAAAAGCTTGATAATCCTTTACTTAGAATATATGAGCAAATGGATCTTTTTTACAATCTTAAGATCAGTAAAATAAAAAAGAATAAAGAGGATTCCCCTGAAAGAAGAAGGGAGCTTATTGAAATATATGATGAAAGAGACGCTAAAAAGAAAAATCTCAGAAGTGAGGCTCTTTCTAAATTAAAGGAGTACTTTGAAACCTGGAACAGCCAAAATGGAGAAGGGCTTTACTACAGGTTATTCGAGGAAGAAGAAATATTCAATGAAGCAACCGGGGGTAAAATACCTAAGGAATTAGCTCAATTCATGAAGACGGAAATTAAAGTCTGCAGGGAAAAGGACATTATTGATGAGGACGATCTGGCGGCGCTTTTATATTTAAAGCTGAAAACTGAAGGAATAAAAGATGAAAATAAATATAAACATATAGTTATAGATGAAGCACAGGATTATTCGCCTTTAATGTTCTCTGTGACAAAGATGCTGTGTCATGGAAGTTCTATAACAATCGTGGGGGATTTAGGTCAGGGCATATATGGATATAAGGGAATAGGTGATTGGAATGTGCTTATAAATGACATCTTTAAGGGAGAAAGCACCTATGTATCCTTGAGCCAAAGCTACAGAAGCACAATTGAGATTATTGACCTGGCAAATGTTGTCCTGAATAAGCAGCTGAATTCACCAAAGCCTGCAAAGGCGGTGATAAGAAGAGGTCCAAAGCCTGAAATAATAAAATATAACAACTTCAGGGAATTGGCAGAAAGTATAGATCAAAAAGTTGAAGAAATAAAAGCATTTAATAAAAAATCCATTGCAATAATCTGCAAAGATTATGAGGAGTGTAAAAAATTAAAGAGCAGAATAAAGAATTATAGTTCTTACTCATGGGATCTTGTAAAAGAGGGAGATAAGGAACTGCATGTGAACAATATCATAATTCCTTCATATCTTACTAAGGGGCTGGAATTTGACGGTGCTATAATATTTAATGCAGATAATGTTTTATATACAGAAAGTGAAGAGGACAAAAAGCTGCTTTATGTTGCAATGACAAGAGCTCTTCACAGGGAGTGGATTTATTACAAGGGAGAATTAACACCATTACTTCAAAATAGTGATTATTAATTGATAGTTGTTGAAAATAAAATCGTATGGTAAAATGTGTTTATATAATATTTATTATAGGAGGTATAAGATGGCAGCTGAAAGACTTAGAGAAAATATTTACTGGGTAGGTGTAAAGGACCCGGGTTTAAGAGTATTTGATATTATAATGGAAACAAAAAAAGGTACTACATATAATTCATATGTAATTGATGATGAAAAAGTAGTTGTTGTGGATACAGTGAAAACCGGTTTTTATGATGAGTTTAAATGTAATCTTAAAGAGGTTATCGGTGACAGGAAGGTTGATTATGTAATAGTGCAGCACACTGAATTGGACCACAGCGGTTCACTGATCAATTTAATTGAAGATTATCCGGAAATAACTGTAGTAGGTTCAAAGGCAGCTATAAATTATCTTAAGAATATTTTAAACAAAGATTTTAATTACATGGAAGCCAAGGAAGATATATCTTTAGGGAAAACTGACTTAAAGTTCATATCTGCACCGAATTTACATTGGCCTGATACTATATTCACTTATATTCAAAAGTCAAATTTATTATTTACATGTGATTTCACAGGAAGTCACTATTGTCCTGAGGGAAGTATAACTTCAGATTTGGGAGAAGATTACTTCGAAGAGATGAAATATTATTTTGATTGTATTATGGGGCCATTCAAAAAATTTGTTAATATGGGACTGGATAAAATTAAGGATTTGAAATTTGATATAATAGCTCCTAGCCATGGTCCTGTTCATATAAAAAATATTGATCACATATTGGACTTATACAAGGAATGGGCTAAGATTGAGCAATATGATAAAAATGTTCAGGTGTTTTATATATCTGCTTACGGAAATACAAAGCAAATGGCTGAGTATATTGCAGAAAAGATTAATGCTAAGGGAATAAAAACAGAAACTCACGAAATTACTGAAGTCGGATTGGAAAAAGCGGCTGCATTAATTGAAAAAAGCAGCGGTTTCTTAATAGGTTCACCGACTATTAACCAGGATGCTGTGAAGCCTTCATGGGATTTGTTGAGCTTAGTGAATCCAATTGTAAACAGAGGAAAGGCAGCAGCAGCTTTCGGTTCATATGGATGGTCCGGAGAGGGAGTTCCTATGCTTACTGAAAGAATGAAATCATTAAAGCTGAAGGTGGCTGAACCCGGGCTGAAATTTGCGTTTGTACCTTCTGAAGAGGATTATAAAAATGCAGATGAGTTTGTGGAAAGTTTTGTTGAGTCAATTAAATAGAAAGATATAAATTTGGTGACTGTTTTTTCTAAAAGGGTTTTAAATGGGAAACTTATTTTAAGCCCTTTTATGTTATCTGGTGCAGAGTATAATACTTAATAAGAAAGGAGAATTGCTAAGATGGAAGATAGAGAAATAATGTCCTTCAGGGACGAAGATGGAAATAAAGTGGATTTTGAAGCTGTTGCAAGAATATTTTTGGAGGAACAGGAGTATTTAATATTATCACCCCTTGAAGGAGAGGGCAATGAGGAGGATGCATTCATCTTCAGAGTTGACAAGACAGATGATAAGGAAGAATATAATTTTGTTGATGACAAAAAGGAATTTGAGGCAGTAAAAAAAGAATATAAAAAATTGCTGTATCAAGGAGAATAGATTATGGTGAAAATTGAAATCTTAAAGGCTTTGGATGAAAAAGGTCTCAGCAACATTGAAGAAATAGGATATAAAGAAGGATTCCTGCTGGTAAAGTTTTCTTATGACTATGATCAGGATGAATTAGCTGCAGCAAAAGCATTTTCAGATGATGAAGGTACATACGAAACAGGAAGTGAAAAATGGTACAGGGAACTTTACATGCCTTGTCTTTATGATATCTCATTAGATAATGTTGAGGAGATAATTGACGAAGTCATGGAGGAAACGGAAACAGAAGGGCAGTTTCTGGCTTACGACCTGGATATAAATAATCCTGTTTACAGTGATTTTATAGCGCTTTTCAGCAATGAAGAAAATAATAAAGATATAGAAGAGGTTCTGGAAGAGTTAGGAATTTAATCTTAAACTAAAAACTCGGCATATTTGCCGGGTTTTTGTGGATTTAGGGGAATTTTATCGGGCAATCGGGTCAGGGCAAAAAGCTTCGGGATTTGTGTTAGTAATAACATTATTACTGTGATATAATACTTTTGTGGAAGTTATATATGAAAAAATAAGGAGAATTTTTATAATGAACGAAGATATTTTAATAGCAAGAATAAATGAATTATATAAAAAAAGTAAAGAGCAAGGTTTGAATGAAATTGAAAAAGAAGAGCAAGATAAATTAAGAAAAAAATATATAGAGATGGTCAAGAACAACTTCAGGGCTCAGTTAAATGGAATAAAACCTAGTAAAAAATTCAAGAGTTAAGAGTATAAGGGTGGTACATATGAATGTAACTGTAGAAAGGCTAATTAAGGATTTTGATTTGGAGGTTCTAGTTGAAGGGGAAGGAGATAAGGTTGTAGATGTAAGTGATATCAACAGGCCAGGATTGCAATTGGCAGGATTCTATAACTATTTTGCCCCGGAGAGGATTCAGGTTGTCGGAAATGCTGAGTGGAGTTTTTTAGATGATATGGGAGTTGAAATAAGGAAAAAAAGGCTGAATAAATTTTTTAGCTTTGATACAACCTGTTTAATTATTACAAGAGGTCTTGAACCACATAAGGAACTGATGAGTGCGGCTAGAAAAAGAAAGTCATGGGTTCTGAGAACCGACATGATAACTACAAAGTTCATGAGTAAAATGACTACGTATTTAAGTGCTAAGATGGCACCAGAAACAAGGCTCCATGGGGTTTTGATGGATGTATACGGTATGGGAATACTGATTACAGGTGAAAGTGGAATTGGTAAAAGTGAAACAGCTTTGGAGTTAATAAAAAGAGGTCATAGAATAGTGACAGATGATGCTGTGGAAATAAAGGCTATAGACGGAGAGCTTATAGGAACCTCCCCTGAAATCACTTTCGGAATGCTTGAAGTAAGAGGTATGGGAATTATAGATATAACTGCGCTATACGGTTTAAGCTCACTTATTACTTCCAAGCAGATACAACTTATTATCCACTTCGAACATTGGAAGGATGACGGAGATTACGACAGGCTTGGAACTAATGCTGAATATCAGGATATATTGGGAGTTAAGATTAGAAAACTTACTGTGCCTGTAAGACCGGGAAGAAACATTGCAGTAATTTTGGAAGCAGCGGCAGCAAATTACAGATATTCTCTTATGTCAGATGTGAGTCCAGTTGAAATCATTGAACAAAGGATGAGTAAAGTAAATCATTAGATAATGAGATTGGAGGCAGCATACATGAGCAATAATTTAAAAAAGGAATATAAATTGGCTTGGGATAAATATTCAGATGAAGATTTAAAAGAAGTTTTCCAATTGAGTGAAAGATATAAGGACTTTTTATCTAAAAGTAAGACTGAAAGGGAATCTGTTGATGAATTGATTATCCTTGCAGAGAAAAATGGATATAGGAATTTACAGATTTTAATAGATAATGGAGAAAAGCTGGAGGCAGGAGATAAGGTTTATGCCAGCAACATGGGAAAAACCCTGGCGTTATTTCTCATAGGAACAGAACCTTTAGAAAAAGGAATGAGAATACTTGGGGCACATTTAGATTCCCCAAGGCTTGATTTAAAACAAAATCCTCTATATGAAGATAACGGGTTAGCTTTATTTGAAACTCATTACTACGGCGGAGTTAAGAAATATCAGTGGGTGACAGTTCCACTGGCAATTCATGGGGTAATGGTTAAGAAGGATGGCACCATAGTCAAATTAAACATAGGAGAAGATGAGAATGATCCCGTAGTGGGGATATCAGACCTTCTTATACATCTTTCCGCAACACAGCTGGAAAAGAAAGCAAGTGCCGTGATCGAAGGGGAAGATCTGAATGTCCTTGTGGGATCCATCCCAGTAAAAGACAAGGAAGTAAAAGAAAGAGTAAAGGAAAACATATTGATTCTTTTAAATGAAAAATATGGAGTGGAAGAAGAGGATTTTGTTTCTGCAGAATTGGAAATAGTTCCTGCAGGGAAAGCCAGAGACTATGGACTAGACAGAAGTATGGTAATGGGATACGGACATGACGACAGAATCTGTGCTTATACAAGTTTTGAAGCTTTGATGAGTGTGGAAAAAACCGACAGAACATGTCTTGCTTTGTTTGTTGACAAAGAAGAGATAGGCAGTGTAGGCGCTACAGGAATGCATTCAAGATTTTTTGAAAATATAACAGCTGAGGTAATGGACCGAAAAGGGGAGTACAGTGAACTGGCACTTAGAAGAGCCTTGAGCAATTCCCACATGCTTTCTTCAGATGTTACAGCTGCCCATGATCCCAACTTTCCAAGTGTTTTGGAGAAAAACAATGCAGCATATTTCGGTAAGGGTATTGTATTCAGCAAATATACCGGAGCAAGAGGAAAGTCAGGTTCAAATGATGCAAATGCGGAATATGTGGCACACATAAGAAATATCATGGATAAGCACAATGTAACATGGCAGACTGCTGAACTCGGGAAGGTTGATCAAGGCGGAGGCGGAACCATAGCATATATTTTAGCCCAATTTAATATGCAGGTAATTGACTGCGGAGTAGCTCTTCACAACATGCATGCTCCATGGGAAGTTGCAAGCAAGGCTGATATCTATGAAACTATGAGAGGATATATAGCTTTTCTGTCAGAAGCGTAAGATAAATTTAAAGGCAGGTGCATTATAGGGTTCCTTAGTGAAAAATTAAATTATGCATGTTGATTTCTTCGAGAGTTGAAAGAAGAAGCGGCATGCATAATTTAATATTTGAACTTGGAACCCTGAATTTTGCACCTGCCTTAATTTTTTATTAATTTATTCTATAAACCATTGAAATTATTTATTGAATATGATAAATTCTATACTAGGTAGCATCTGGACAGAGCTGCACAGAAATATTTATAAAACATTATTAATTGTCAATCAAAAAAATACGCTTACCGCATGGAGGTGATTTAGTGAGGATTGGCTTTATAGGAGCAGGGAAAGTAGGATTTTCATTAGGAAAATACTTTTCAGAAAAAGGGTTGAACTTAAGCGGTTATTACAGCTTAAATGAAACATCAGCCCAGGAAGCTGCGGAATTTACTTTAAGCAAAAAATATGAACAGATGTCTGAATTAGTTTCAGATAGTGATTTTATCTTCATTACAACTAATGACAATGAGATTGATAATGTTTGTAACCAATTAAAAGAATTCAAGTTAAAGGGCAAAGCAGTAGCACACTGCAGTGGCTCTTTAAGTTCTAAATATTTTCAAAATATTCTTTCTGATGCACATGTCTATTCTATCCATCCAATGTATCCTTTTTCCGATAAATATTTAAGCTATAAAAATTTACACAGGGCTACCTTTACAATTGAAGGAAGCTTTCAAATGCTGGAGAATGTTAAGTCTATAATTTCAGAATTGGGAAATCCGGTAATAATAATCAACGAGGAAGACAAGAAAATATATCATTTAGCAAATGTATATGCCAGCAATTTATATATTGCTTTAGTTTCTGATGCTGTGAAGTATCTTAAGAGTATCAACATCACTGAAGAAGCTGCATTAAGTGCTTTGATGCCTTTAATGGAGGCAAATGTTGAAAATATAGTTACTAAGGGTATAACAGCCTCGTTGACAGGGCCTGTTGAGAGAGGGGATACCAGTACGATTGCAGGACATCTGGAATGCATAATGCCCGAAGATAAAAATGTGTATTTAAATTTATCGAAAGGTTTGTTGAAAATTGCACAATCGAAAAATAAGGATAGGGATTATTCTGAAATAGAAAGTGTATTGGAGGAAAATATATGAAAACTACAGTTTCAACCTTTTTGGATTGGAAAAAAGAAAATAAAAAATTAACTATGCTTACTGCGTATGATTACTCAATGGCAAAGGTTATTGATGACAGCGGGGTAAATGCTATTTTGGTAGGAGATTCATTAGGAATGGTGGCATTAGGATACGAAAATACCCTGTCAGTTACCATGGAAGATATGATTCATCACTCAAAAGCGGTGGCAAGAGGAGCTAAATCAGCTCTTATAGTAGTTGATATGCCTTTTATGAGTTATCAGACCTCAGTATATGATGCTGTTGTAAATGCAGGAAGGCTGGTTAAGGAAGGCGGAGCTCATGCTGTTAAGCTTGAAGGAGGAGAAGAAACTGTCCTGAAAGCAATAGAAGCTACAGTAAAGGCACAAATACCGGTAATGGGCCACTTAGGACTTACACCACAGTCAGTTAATGCTTTTGGAGGTTTTAAAGTTCAGGGAAAATCAATTGAAGCAGCAAAAAGAATAATAGAAGATGCAAAAAAAATAGAAGCTGCTGGAGCTTTTGCCCTGGTTCTTGAGTGTATCCCGGATAAATTGGCTGAAATTATATCTAAGGAGCTGACTATTCCTACTATAGGTATAGGAGCAGGAGCCGGATGTGATGGACAAGTCTTGGTTTATGCAGACATGATTTCATTGTTTTCACAATTCAAACCTAAGTTTGTAAAAACCTATCAGGACGTAGGAAGCATGATGAAAAATGCATTCACGGAATATGTAAAAGAAGTTCAGACAGGGGAGTTCCCAGGTAAAGAGCATACTTTCAAAATAGATGAAGAGATTCTTCAGAAGCTTTATTAAGGAGATAGCAAATGGATATTATTAATAACATAGCTGAGATTAGGAAAATAGTAAAGAAACATAAAAAAGAGGGGAAAACTGTAGGTTTTGTTCCTACAATGGGATTCCTTCATGAAGGACATGCATCTTTGATTGAAAAAGCAAGAAAAGAAAATGATATAGTAGTTGTTTCTATATTTGTAAACCCTATCCAATTTGGAGCAAATGAAGATCTGGATAAATATCCGAGGGATATGGAAAGAGATAAGAAGCTTGTATCTGATATGGGTGGAGATTATATATTTGCTCCTGAAGTTAAGGAGATGTATCCTGAAGAGTTATACACATATGTTGATGTTGAAAAGCTTTCTGAGGGTTTATGCGGAGCAAAAAGAGAAGGCCATTTCAGAGGTGTTGCCACAGTGGTAACCAAGCTTTTCAATATAGTGTCTCCTGACAGGGCTTATTTTGGCCAGAAGGACGCTCAGCAGGTGGCAGTGATAAGAAAGATGGTAAAAGACTTAAATGTTGATGTTGAAGTAGTGAGCTGCCCTATAATCAGAGAGGAAGACGGACTTGCAAAGAGTTCCAGAAACACATATTTGAATTCAGATGAAAGAGCTGCTGCATTAGTGCTCAGCAAATCTTTAGAATACGCTAAGAAGTTGATTAGTGAAGGAAAATTAAGTACAGCTTTAATAATTGAAAGCATGAAGGAATTCATCAATAAGGAGCCATTGGCGAAAGTTGATTATATCGAAATTGTTGACAGGGACAACTTGAATGAAGTTGAAACTATAGAAAGACCAGTGTTGATTGCCATAGCAGTCTATATAGGGAAAACCAGACTAATAGATAATTGTGTTTATACATCCAAGGAGGAAAAATAATGAGATTAACAATGCTAAAAGGAAAAATTCACAGAGCGACAGTGACAGAGGCTAATTTAAATTATGTAGGAAGCATCACAATAGATGAGGAATTAATGGAAAAAGCAGGCTTTTTTGAATATGAAAAAGTTCACATCGCTGATGTGGATAACGGCAACAGGTTTGAAACATATATAATTGCAGGAGAAAGAGGAAGCAGAATTTTCTGTCTTAACGGAGCAGCTGCAAGAATGGTTCAGAAGGGTGATAAAATTATTATAATGGCTTACTGCGAAATGGAAGTGGAAGAAGTTGCAGGCCACAAACCTAAGGTAGTGGTTCTTGGAGAAGAAAATGAATTAGTAAAGGTTACTAATTACGAAAAACACGGGGAATTTGCTTAAAAAATTATATACCCCAGGGGTGGTTCCAAATGCTGGAACTACCCCTGGGGTATTTTTTATCGTATAGATAAAAAGAAGCGCCGTTGATTGCATTTCCTGCAATTACGACGCTTCTTTCTTAAACAGATTATCCTCTCATTCTTGGAGTAGGCTGCTTCATTTTTTTAATTTGAGAATGATCAATCGGAATTAAATCAACTTTAGTTGTAAGGTTGATCAGGTTCATTATTGAGATGCTATCTTTGCCATCTTTGCCCTTTTCACCTTTAAGGCCCATAACGATTACTTTATGCCCCTGGTTAACTTGAATAAAGGCAGGCTTCTTAAACCATCTATTCTTTTTGTAGCTGCATCTGATAACCATTTTGCTGGTATCAGGTTTTATTATTAGAACAGCTGTTATCTTGTGAAAAATCCACAATATAGTTTTCTCTTCAACTTTTGCGGATAAAACATTTCCTTGGAATTGAGTCATTCTGTCACCATACTTTTTCAAGTAAGAATCAGTATAGTATTTTTGTATTTTTTCTTTAAAACCCATACATGTAGCTCCTTTGCAATATATAATATTATGAAATTGATAATGTAAACATAAAAATACAATGTAATTATAACATATCATAACAGCTAATAAAATAGAAAATGACCATTTAAATTGAATAATGTTGTTTTGGGATAATTTCATTAAAAGGCCTTAATTATTAACAAAATACTTTGTTTTTCTTAAAGTTTTTAATGATATATAGATTTTTGTGTTAATTTCATGATAAAATATCATTATACTATTTGGGGAGGCGGTTATGTGTGTATTGTTATGCCGTTAAAGGTTATGGAAATTAATGGTACCCAGGCTTCCGGGGAAATCAACGGAATGAAGAAGACTGTGAGGATAGATTTGATAGAGTCATTGGAAGAGGGAGACTATATACTAATAAATGCAGGTGTGGCATTAAGTAGAATATCTAAGAAGAAAGCAAAAGAGATCAGAGAATATATTGACGAAATGGCCAGGCTTTAGAAAGGGAGAGCTTTATGAGAGGGAAAAACAATGTCATAAAAGAGATGTTAAGCAGAATAAATGAATTTAATGAGGAAATTAATATAATTGAACTCAGTTCTGTTCATACGGCTGATGTGGAAAAATATCTGTTAAAAGATATTTTAAACAATAATATAAATATTATTTCAGTAAGTGGATGTCCCATAACGCTAATCCCAGCTTTTTATATTGATTATTTATTCAATTTATCTCTGAAGGAAGATGTGATAATTTTGGCCTATAGTGATTTGTTAAAGATACCGGGAAGCACGCCAGATATAACTTTGGGAAAAGCAAAAGATAAAGGAGCAAACATCCGGGTTATATTTTCCAGTATCGACGCTATAAATATCGCATTACATAATCATACTAAAAAAGTGGTTTTTATAGCCAGCGGATTTGAAACAAACATCGGATCATCTGTAATTGCCATTAAGGAAGCTGAAACCATAGGACTGGATAATTTCTTTATTTTTTCTCTTCACAGAAATATGGAGGGAATTATCAGATATTTTCTTGAGAATCAAAACAAAAAAATAGATGGACTTATTTTACCTGGAAATTTTTCTCTTGTAATGGGAGAAGAGGGATATGATTTTCTCAATAGTTATGAATTGCCGTCAGTGATAACAGGATTTTCTTTTTTAGACATTTTAAGCTCAATAGAGATTATAGTTAATCAGAAGATTAATGGTACAGGGCAGTTAGTAAATAATTATAACCTACCCATGCCATATGAAGGCAATAAGATTGCAAAGGGTTATATAAAGGAGTATTTCGATATTGATGATGACTTCAACAGGGCCTTAGGTAAGGTTCCTGGTTCAGTATACAGACTAAAAAAGAAATTTGACAAATATAACATTGACAAGATATACCCTCTGGAGGAATATATCAGTAAACTGTCAATAGACAGCAGCAACAATGAACAATGTGAAAAGGTAATGAAAGGAGCCATTTTACCGTTAGAGTGCTTATGTTTTAAAAAACAGTGCACACGGTTAAATCCTATTGGTCCCACAATGGCTTCCAGCGAAGGGATTTGCTTTGTGGTAAGTAAATATACTTAATGGTTATAATTTTAATTTAGGGTTCCTTTACCGGTACCCTATAGAACATAGTGGGGTGAGAATATGGAGATAAGGAACAGTCAAGGCCTTACAGAGGAAGAATTTCTGGAATTATATGACAGTTCAAAGTACAGGAAGCCATCTGTGACAGTGGATAACATAGTGTTTTGTCTGGGGAATAAGAGGGAAAAAACTGACGAAAAAGATGTCATTTACCTTAATCATGATGTTGAAGTGCTGATTATAAAAAGAGGGAACCATCCTGATATGGGGAGATGGGCTTTTCCCGGAGGATTTATTGAAATGGATGAAAATCTTGAAACTTCGGCTTTAAGGGAGCTTAAAGAAGAGACCGGTTTAGAAGGAATAGAGATTGAGCAGCTTCAGGCCTTTGGGGATGTAGGAAGAGATAAAAGAGACAGGATAGTAACTGTTGCATTTCTTTCTATAATAAAACAAAAGAAAACAGCTGAAGCAGGAGATGATGCTCAGGATGCCAAGTGGTTCAGTTTAAAATGTAAAAAAGAAGCTGTTGAAGAAGAATCCTATATTTTAGATATGATTCTTGAAAATGAGAAAATTGAGATTAATACTAAAGTGAAAGTCATAAAGAAGAAGGGGCAATTCATGGAAAATAAAACCTATGAGATAATGGATAAATCTCAAATGGCATCAGACCACTCAAAAATACTGGCTGTAGCCGTTGAAAGGCTCAAATCTTTAGGTCTGTAGGTAAAAGATGCTGCAGCACTGAAAACAAGCAGTGCTGCAGCATCTTTTTATACCTTACTTATTAAAGTAAGGTTTTTCATTGACAGGTCTAACGGATAAACTGAATGTGTAAGGGCGCCTGAGGAAACATAATCCACGCCTGAATCACAATAATTCTTTATGTTTTCCGGGGTGATATTTCCAGAGCATTCAACCAGGCATTTTCCGTTGATGATCTCAACAGCAGTTTTGATATCTTCAATATCCATATTGTCCAGCATAATAATGTCAGCACCAGCTTCTAAAGCTTCCCGGACCATTTCCAGACTTTCAGTTTCAACTTCAATCTTTCTAACAAAAGAAGCACTTTTTTTAGCCATTTCGACTGCTTTTTTTACTCCGCCGGCAAAAGATATATGGTTATCTTTTAAAAGTACCCCGTCAGATAAGTTGCACCTGTGGTTTTCTCCCCCACCTATTTTTACAGCATATTTTTCTAAAATTCGTAAATTAGGGGTAGTCTTTCTGGTATCTAAAAGCTTCGTTTTGGAACCTTCAAGCAATTTTACGGTTTTGTTGGTTTTAGTGGCTATACCACTCATTCTACCTAAAAGGTTAAGGGCAACTCTTTCGCCCATAAGTATGTTATGGGTGTTGCCAGTTAATTCACCAATTTTTTCACCTGGGAGAACAGTGTCCCCATCCTTAGTATACAGGGAAACATTCACATCTCCCAAAATAGTGAAAACTCTTTTAAAAATATCCAGACCGGCTATAATTCCTTCTTCTTTTGCTATCAGGTCGCACTTACTTATGCAATCACCTGGAATTACCGCATTGGCAGAAATATCTTCAGATGGAATATCTTCAATTAATGCATCTTTTATTATTTTATCCACTATAAGAAAATTCAACATTTATCTCTCCGACGCTCCTTTTAAATAAATCTATTGTGTGAAGTTTGTTTTCAAGCAAAATCTTACTGATATTGCCTTCAATGGATGGAATTTTGGAATTCATGATTTTTATATCATCTATAGAAGCGTTGATGGTTTTTGCAGCCCTTCTAGAAAATACTAAAGCCTCCAATATTGAGTTTGAGGCTAACCTGTTAGCTCCGTGAACACCCGTACAGCTGGTTTCACCTACTGCGTATAAATTCTCAAGAGAACTTTGAGAATTGGTGTTTACTTCAATGCCCCCCATAAAATAATGTTGGGCGGGAGAAACAGGAATAGGTTCTTTTGTTATATCAATTCCTTTATCTAAGCAGTTTTCATATATAGCAGGAAATCTGTCTTTAATAAAGTCAGCATCCAAAAAGGATATATCCAGGAATACATGAGAGGCTTTAAACTTTTCCATTTCTTTAAATATAGCTGTAGAAACAACATCCCTTGGGAGAAGTTCATTTATAAACCTTTCTCCATTAGGATTTAACAGTCGTCCGCCTTCCCCTCTTACAGCTTCAGAGATGAGGAATCTTCTGGAATCCATATTCTCATCATATAGGGCTGTAGGATGAATTTGAATATAGTTAAGATCCTTAAGCTTGATTTTATGTTCTAATGCTATATTTATTGAGTCTCCTGTTAAAGACCTTTGATTTGTTGAGTTTGAAAATAATCCTCCTATGCCGCCAGTAGCAAGGACAACAACTTTAGAATGCACGGATATCTGACGGTTATCTTTTAAGATCTGAGCGCCGACACATTTATTGTCTTTTGTCATAATATCAAGAAGAGTAGTATCTTCAAGAATAGTAACATTCTTTAGTTTATTAACTTGTTTAATCAAGGTTTCCTGAACAGATTTTCCAGTAGTGTCTTTTACATGGACGATTCTGTTTACACAGTGAGCTCCTTCTTTTGTAAATTTAAAGCCTTCGGGAGTACTGTCAAAGGGTACGCCCAGCTCTTTTAGAAACAATATATTGTTCATGGACTCTTTTGCCATTACTTCAACAGCTTTAACATCATTTTTATATTTTCCAGCTTTTAAAGTATCGCTTATAAACAATGGAATATCATCGTCTGACAGAGCAGTGGATATTCCGCCTTGAGCCAGAAAGCTATTAGTTTCAGTTAGTTTCCCTTTTGTTATAACAGTTACCTTTATATCTTTTCTAAGGTTAATAGCCATGTAGAGACCGGATATTCCGCTCCCTACAATCAATACTTCCGTGAATTTTTCCAATTTAATCCCTTCTTTGTGATAAAATATGCATATTTTCTAAAGATTTATATGCTTTTTGACGAAGATCTTCGTCTATAGTTACTTCATTTAAATCATCCCTTAAAGACAGGTAGATATCTTCCAGATTTGTTTTCTTCATGTTTATGCAAGTCATTGTTGTTCCTGGAACATAGAATTCTTTATCAGGGCTTTTCTTTTTCATTTCATGTAAAACACCGGATTCTGTAACTACAATGAATTCTTTGCATGGAGATGTAACAGAATAATCTATAATTTCTCCGGTACTTCCCAGAAAGTCAGCCATATCTCTTATCTCTTTCTCGCATTCAGGATGAACTAATATCTCTGCATTTGGTTTTAATTCCTTTATAGCTTGTACATGTTCTTTTTTTACTTTTTTATGAGTTATGCAGAAGCCATTCCATAAATGAAATTTTTTATCTGGAAATTGTTCTGCTATATATTCGCCAAGGTTTTTGTCAGGTAAAAAGATTATTTCCTTATTAGGAATGTTTTTTATTATTTCTATTGCTGATGAAGAAGTTACAGAAACATCGCAAAGAGCTTTTACATCTGTATTTGAATTTATATAGCAGACTGTAATTGCCTCAGGGTGAGCCTTTTTAAATTCAGCCAGTGTTTCTGCATCAGCCATGTCTGCCATAGGGCAGCCAGCATCAGGATTAGGTAAAATGATCTTTTTATCAGGAGAAAGAATTTTTGCACTTTCAGCCATAAATTTAACTCCGCAAAAAACAATAACTTCATTAGGACTGTTCATGGCAATTTTACTCAGGTAATAAGAATCTCCTACGTAATCAGCTATATCCTGAACTTCTTCTGACTGATAATAATGAGCAAGAATAAGTGCGTTCTTTTCCTTTTTTAATTTATTGATTTCATTTATTAAATTCATTGGTTCACTCTCCATAACTATATTTACAGGTGTATATACAGCAGTATACCACCTTGTGTTTCTTTATTCAACAAAAAAGTCCCACACATATTTGAGAATATTATTGAAAAAAAGTTTAAATTTTGTTAATTTGACTTCAGAATAGATAAGTGTCATAATTGCGATAAGGTATAAAATAACCTATAAAATGATATTGTTAACTGGAGTTGTTTTGAATGTATGGTATAAAAAGTATCTTTGACAAGATTGTAGAAAAATACAATGAAGCCAGGAAAGATTTGAGATTTGATGGGGAATATCTGAATTACTTTGCAGCCTTAGTGGGTGAAGTTAATTCTATGGATATAGATGTTGACAGGGTCAAAAAAATAAGAAGAAGCTTATCAGAAAAAACATCATGGCATTCGTCATTCAGAGGGGGTGGATTGTATATAGTTTCAGTTTTGCTTTCCATTGACGAAAAGTGCTATGAAAATAAAATAATAAAGTTAGTGAGGAAGGAAGCTCAGCTGGTTTCTATGGGCTTCAGGGAAGGCAGCTATCTTGCATTGGCCAGCTATATATTAGAAGAAACCGAAGATGATGATGCAGTCTACCGGTTTAATGATTTATTCAAGAAGATAAAAAAAAGTAATTTTACCATCACATGTGAAGAGGATTATCCTGTCATTGCTTTAATGGTGGCTAAGGGAACATGTCATGAAACCATTGAAAAAAGGTATAAAGAGTGCTTTAATTTATATACAGGGCTAAATGTGAAAAGCTCAAATGTCACACAGGACATTGTAAATATGTCA
>JBEHWK010000035.1:0-26126 GCA_040217795.1 Clostridiaceae bacterium | reverse complement strand
ATACCTCAGTGTATGTGTGCTATAATATGTTAAAAGCAAATAGAAATAGTCATGCAACTGGCGGAAATGGAATATACCATAGGGAGCATGATTTAAGAGCAGTATCGACCGCCTGGGTAAATTATATTTATCCAGGCTTTTCTTATTTTTTCAAATATAGTTCAGGAGGTATTTATTATGAAAGAACTTATTCTAAAGTATGGATGCAATCCACAGCAAAAACCAGCAAAAATATATTCAAAGCATGGAGAGATGCCATTTAAAATATTGAATGGAACTCCAGGATATATTAATTTCTTAGATGCTTTTAATTCATGGCAATTAGTTAAAGAATTAAAAACAGTATTAAACTTGCCAGCTGCTGCTTCATTTAAACATGTAAGTCCGGCAGGGGCTGCAGTTGGGATTCCCTTGAGTGATACATTAAAAAAATCATATTTTGTTGAGGATATAGAGTTATCTCCGGTTGCAAATGCTTATGCAAGAGCAAGAGGTGCGGACAGAATGTCATCTTTTGGGGATTGGGCAGCTATAAGTGATATTGTTGATCTGCCTGCAGCAATAATTTTGAGCAGATCTGTTTCTGATGGAATAATTGCTCCAGGATATACTGAAGAAGCGTTACAATTATTAAAGAAAAAGAAAAAAGGAAATTACTGCATAATTCAAATGGATATTGATTATGAACCGGAATGCATTGAAAGAAGAGATGTCTACGGTATAACTTTTGAACAGAACAGAAATACTGTTTTACCTGATTATGATATGTTAACTAATATAGTTACACAAAATAAAGAAATTACAGAGGAAGCAAAAAGAGACCTGATTATAGCAATGATCACTCTAAAATATACTCAATCAAATTCTGTGTGCTATACTTTTGATGGGCAGGTAATTGGATGCGGTGCAGGACAGCAGTCTCGTATTCACTGCACAAGGCTTGCAGGTTCTAAAGCGGATATATGGTATTTGAGGCAGCATCCGGCAGTACTTAATCTGCGCTTTAAGGAAGGTGTATTACGTCCCAATATTGACAATGCTATAGACCAGTTTTTAAGAGATGATGTAACTGAAATTGAAAAAGAAAGCTGGACTGATATTTTTGAAGGAATGCCGACTCCATTAACTTCAGAAGAAAAAAGGCAATGGCTTTCAACATTAACAGGGGTTTCATTAGGTTCAGATGCATTCTTTCCATTCCGTGATAATATTGACAGAGCTGCTCAGAGTGGAGTCAAGTTTATTGCTCAGCCAGGGGGCTCCGTAAGAGATAATATTGTAATAGAGGCATGTAATGAATATGGAATGGCTATGGCTTTCTCAGGATTAAGATTATTTCATCATTAAAGAGTTTATAAGCACAGCTGAATAAAAAAGTGGAGAGACGCAGAATAAAAAATTTTGCATCTCTCCTTTATTTAGGAGACGCTTTAGCAGTGGGTATACCAGAAAAAATCCTCCTTTTTATAAAATAGAAGTAGGTTTGTCTGCCAAAACAACTATAAATCAAAAGGAGAACCCCCATATGGATGAAAATAGATTATCACATACACGATAGAATTGTAAGTATCAAATAGTATTTGTTTTATAACTTTAAGTTTTGATGTATATCAAATTGTTTTATGGGCTTATTGGCTGAAGTTCCCATTCACCATAGTTTGAATCAGTGGTCATATCTTTTGTTTCTCCCATAACAATACTGATTGTCCTTGCTCCCATGTCCACTTCTTCATTGTCATAATACTGGGAGTAATATTCCTGTCCATAAGCTTGCCCATCTGTAAAAAGAATCACATTACCTTCGTCAAGACCTGATATAGTGAAGTAGCCGTTTCCATCAGTTGTTGCTGCTCTGCTTTCATCCAGCCACCAATTTGGATTTCCAGATTGATCATAATCAGGAACGCCTGGAGTAACAGTCAACCCGCTAATTCCTTCATGAGTGTTGCCGTTTACAACTCTGCCTCTTAAATTTATGAAACCATTATACTCCAGTTTTACATTTATCGCAGTTTGATCGCCCGAAGCCGGGAACCAGGTATAAGGATCTATACCCTTCATTACAAAAGTTCTGTATCCGTGTATGTAGTCAGTGGGAACAGGCTCATGTTCATAGCCTCCATATTGTTCTAAGTTGACCCATATAAACCATGGATAGGGTTTAAGTCCTGGGATTTCATAGTATCCGTCAGAATTTGTATAAACCAGTCTCAGGCAATCAATATAACAATAGTTCTGTACACTAAGAGCTACCGGAACGTGGTTCATTCCCAGACCAACTCTGCCAGGATAAGTATCTGTTATTGTTCCGACTATTTTTCCTGGAGTATCAAGTATAACGTTGATTCGGCCCGTAGTCTGGCCATATTTCACAGTAACGTTATCTCCAAGTCTTACTACAGGTGCATCAGGATAAGCTTACATTGCGTAAGTCTGAAGATCTTCGGGCACAAACCAGACTCTGTATTCACCAGCAGGAATGGAGAACTTATACTGTCCATTTCTGGAGGTTGTTGTTTGAGCTACAAGGGTTTTCCAGTCAGGAGTCCCGAAACCATCCGTCAGTGTCCAATCTCTTTGAAAAACGTAAACTTTGGTATTTGCTACTGGTTTTCCTTGTTTGTTTAAAACCAGCCCAGTTAATGTTCCTGTGATGGGTCGTGCTGAGGAAGGTCCTGAGGGTAATAAGGCAAGTAACAGGAATACTGAAAATAATAACAGAGATAAGTTAACTTTTTTGTGCTTTTTAACATGGGGTCTTCTTAAAGGAACAGAGGATTTTCTGGACATGTTTTTCATAATAATCACATCCTTGTTTTTATCACATTTCCAATTTGAGAACTTTCAGCTGTTGCTCAAGGATTATGTTAAAAAGAACAAGTTACAATATGTTTCCCTAATTGTTCACAAAGTGGAATAAGTGTCCAGATTATAGGGAATATCAGTTTCTTCAGAGTTGTTTAATTATTATTACCTATTTTAATTTTAGCACTTTATTATAAAGCCATCAAGATGGGCTAAGGAGTATTTATTTGTTCATATATGCATATACTAACAGCTGAACTGAAACTTCAAGTTAGGGAAAGAAAGGGTGTATATAAATGGAAAACCAGATTGAAGGCAGGAGCCTTGAAAAAATTGAAAAAGTTGAAGAAGAACTAAGAACAGTGCGTTATGAAAATATAGAGCTATTAGAAAAAAACATTAGTCTGGAAAAAGAGAACGAAATTCTCAGGGAAAGGGTTGAGATGCTGGACATATTATTGCATTAATATTATAGAGTTCCTTTGTGTAAACTTAATTTATACTTGTTAGAAAATCACGGATTCTGGTGATTTTCTGACAAGTATAAATTTTCAGCTTAGTGAGGATTCTATAATATATTCATCATTGCCTGTACAAGCAGTGATACGCCAGCTACCGCAAACCAGCAGCAAAGTCCAAGAAAAATTGGTTTTATGCTATTTGTAAACAACTTTTTAAGATTAGTGTTAAGTCCTATTGCTGACATTGCCATAACAATTACGAACTTGCCTGCTGATGCAAGCCAGTGAGAAGTTGATTCCGGAATACCGGCAAATGTATTTGCTATAGCTGCTCCAATAAAGCCAAAGATAAACCATGGGAAAATCTTTGAGAATTTAAATGTGTTGTGGGAGTTTTTTTTGCTCTTTTGAGCTGTATATATTGAAAGAACAAGGGTAATAGGAACAATCATTAATGTCCTGGTGAGCTTGACAATTGTTGCAAAGGCAAGAGCAGTATTGTTTCCTGCGGAATTGCTCCAGGATGCACCTGCAGCAACAACAGACGAGGTATCATTTATTGCTGTTCCTGCCCACATGCCAAAACCCATGTCACTCATTCCCCATAAATGACCTAATGCCGGAAATATAAAAACAGCCAGTATATTGAAAAGGAAAATGGTTGATATTGCGTGAGAAATATCTTCATCTCGAGCTTGTATTACAGGTGCTGTAGCAGCAATTGCTGAGCCCCCGCAGATGGAAATGCCAACGCCCATTAATGTGGCCATCGTTCCTTTGATTTTTAAGATTTTGCTCATAAAAAATGCAGTTAAAAATGAGGCTGATAAGGTAAAAAGTATAACAAACAGTGATTGCCCGCCAACCTTAATAACATTAAACAGATTCATTCCAAATCCAAGCAGAATGATGGAATACTGCAGCAGCTTTTTTGAGGTGTACTTTACCCCTGTATTAAACTTAAACTGTTCAAGCACTGATTTTTTGCTGTTAAAGGGTAGTTTTCTGGTAAGAACTTCAGGATAAATTATGGTTATGATCATTCCAATAAGCATTCCGAAAACAGGACCTCCTATAATAGGATAAGCTTGTCCTAGATAATCTGCGGGAATTGCAATTGTAAGACAAAGCAGTATTCCCGGGGCAAATTTTTTGATTTGTATCATATTGTTCATCTTCTTTCTCTATATTTATCTCAATAAATTATATAATTGGATATTAATTATGTAAAATACTATGTTATAATAAAGTTCATAGGTAAATAGCTATACATGAAAGGTGTCATATATGAAACTGAGACATTTAAAAATATTTATAACAGTAGCAGATCTAGGAAGCATGACGGCTGCGTCTGAAGTTCTTTTTATTGCTCAGCCAACTGTAAGCCAGGCTATATCCGAGCTTGAAAGTCATTATGGAGTTAAACTTTTTGACCGTCTTTCAAAGCGGCTGTATATAACTGAAGCAGGTAAACAGCTTTTGAACTATGCACGGCATATTACAGCTCTGTTTGATGATATGGATCGGACTATGAAGACGCCAGATGGAAAAGGAATCATAAAAATTGGTTCCAGTGTTACTGTGGGAACATATCTTATGCCGAAAATTGTGAAGGAATTTTCAAATATTTATCCTTTGCTTCAGGTTTATGCTGTTACAAAAAATACAAAGGATATAGAAAGTCTTATCATCAAAAACCATATTGATTTTGGGGTGGTTGAGGGAAGAGTGCATACAACAGACATTATTTCAACTCCATTTATGGATGATGAACTTGTGCTTGTTTGTGGCAAAAGCTATCCTCTCTATAAGGTAAAAAGCATCGATCCCTTTGAATTGAGCCATCATAATTTTATTGTGCGTGAGCAGGGCAGCGCTACAAGGGAATTATTTGAGAGTATTATGACTGTCAATGATATTAAATGGAACCCCGTTTGGGAGAGCATGAGCTCTGACAGTATTAAAAATGCTGCTATAAATGGGATTGGCATAGCAGTTATATCAAAACAGCTTGTTTTGAGTGAATTAAAAAAAGAAGAACTTTATGTAATTGATGTTGAAGGACTTGATTTTAAACGTAAGTTCAGCGTCATATATCATAAGAACAAATATCTTACAGAATCAATGAAAATCTTTTTTGATCTCTGCTATGCATTTCAAAATAAAGTAAACTGATTATTTACATATTTCAATGTAGAAGAATCAAGTTTTGTTGGGGGATAAACAGCAGTGGAGAGAAAAAGTTTTTTATCGAACTAACATATGTAAAATAAAATTAATGTGCAACGAATATAAATATAATAATTTTATACTTATAAGGTTGTGATGAATATGGAAAATAAAGAGTTTCATACAGTGAGAGGATATCAGCTTCTTGAGCAAAATAAGAGGCTCTTGACTTCCTCAATGGAAGATTACCTTGAAATGATTTTCAGAAACAGCTTGATTGAAGGATATTTACGAATCAGCAAACTTGCAGAATTACTTAATGTAAAAGTGTCATCAGCTTCAAAAATGGTTAAGAAGCTTGGTGAACTGGGAATGGTAAAATATAAAAAGTACGGATTTGTCACTCTTACTGAAACAGGAAAGAAAATAGGGAAATATCTTCTTTGCAGGCACAAAATTATAGAAAGATTTTTAAAAACTATAGGTATTAATGAAAATCTGCTGATTGAAACAGAATTGACGGAGCACAATATCAGTTCAAATACTCTGAAAAATATGAAAATGCTCAATGATTTCTTTAAAGAAAATCCTGAAATTCTTAATATGTTTCAAGAGTTTAAAAACTTATACCCAAAAGAAGAAAGTGACCTTGAATAATTGAGTCAGTAAAAGTATACAAAATCAACGGTGAATTTGTACTTGGTATTTGACAATAATATTAAATGGGTCCGAAATGAAAGTAGCAAATGCCAATGAAATGCAGGGGGATAAAAATGTTTGAAACAACAAAAGAGTTTAAAATAACAACTTTAATTGAAAATGATTCTGATGATAATGATATTTTATTGTGTGAGCATGGCTTATCACTTTACATCGAGGCTGATGGAAAAAGGATTCTCTTTGATACAGGGAAAAGCGGGGATTTTATCAAAAATGCTCCGATGCTTAACGTTGATTTAAGTAATATTGATTATGTTATATTAAGCCATGGGCACTACGATCACAGCGGCGGTTTTGTGGAATTAGTAAACAAGTATGACGGTAAATTCAATTTGATTATGGGAGAAAAGTTTTTTAATAAGAAGTACAAATTAACAGAAGAAAAGACTT
Organism: Clostridiaceae bacterium; assembly: GCA_040217795.1. Taxonomy (GTDB): domain Bacteria; phylum Bacillota; class Clostridia; order Clostridiales; family Clostridiaceae; genus Clostridium_T. The sequence continues at coordinate 19,581 of JBEHWK010000035.1, read as the reverse complement.
ACAGATATAACGGTAATTCCTTTGATGAAAAATTTCTTCATGAAAAGGATATTTCAACAAAATATATTAGTGAGGACATAATTCACATTACAGAAAATATAATTATATTTTCAAATTTTGAAAGAAAAAACAATTTTGAGGTGCTCAATTCCAACTTTGTGGTTAAGAATGAAGAAGGGTATGTTTTAGATGAGTTTTCCGATGAGATTGTATTGGGAATTAAGATTGAAAAGGGACTGCTGGTAATATTAGGGTGTTCTCATATAGGGGTAATGAATATTTTGGAAACCATAGCAGAAAGAATCGGGATGCCTGTCTATGGAATTATTGGAGGAACTCATTTAATCCAAGCGGAAGAAACAAGATTAGATAATACATTTAAATTTATAAAAGAAAAGGATATTAAAATAATAGGTGTGTCTCATTGCACAGGAGAAATTGCAGTAAGGGAGCTTGAAAGAAGATTTGGAGAGAGGTTCTTTCGCAATAATACAGGGAAAGAAATTGAATTTTGTGATTCTGACACCTGTAGATTAAAATAGGAGAAGCTTCTCTTATATGAGATGAGGATACATTTAAGTTCTATGAAAAAACTGGCGAAGTACCTTAGATATAGAAGATTGGGGGAAATTTTTTAATAACTATGTTGACAGACATAATATGCTGTTGTAAACTTTTAATATAATTTTATATATAACCTCACTTTACAGGCAGAGCAGAGGCTCGACATATAACAGGTTTTAGAGGGATAAGCATTGATGCATATTGAGGTCTGAGTTCATCTCAGATCATTTTTTATGCAGTCAAATACCAAAAACAATTAAATAATACAGTCTCTAACAGGCTGTAATTTTGATTTTAAAATACTTTATAAAGACTAATATAAAAAAAGGAGGACTTGTTATGAAAAGAAAATTATCATTACTACTGGCAATGACTATATCAGCTGTAATTTTGTTAACCGGTTGTGGTTCAAAAAAGACAGAGGATACATTCAAGGTAGGTCTTGAAGCGGGATATCCGCCATTTAACTGGACTCAGTCTGATGATTCCAATGGGGCAGTTAAAATTGAAGGCACTTCAGAATATGCAGGGGGATATGACGTGGAAATTGCTAAAAAAATAGCTGACGGTTTAGGGAAAAAGTTAGTTATTGTAAAAACTGAATGGGATGGTCTTGTACCAGCTTTAACTTCAGGAAAAATTGATGCAATAATAGCTGGTATGTCACCAACAGCAAAACGTAAAGAAACTATAGACTTTTCAGACAACTACTACAAATCAAATTTGGTTATGGTAGTTAAAAATGGTGGGAAATATGTAAATGCTACATCTATACAGGATTTCAGCGGAGCAAAAATAACTGCTCAGCTAAACACTTTCCACTATTCAGTAATTGATCAGATAAACGGGGTATTAAGGCAGCCAGCAATGGACAACTTCCCGGCAATGAGAGTTGCTCTTGAATCAGGAGTGATTGACGGTTACGTTTCAGAGCGTCCTGAAGGAATAAGTGCTTCAGCAGCTAATTCAAACTTTAAAATGGTTGAATTCAAAACTGGATTCGCTACATCAGATGATGACACTGCAATAGCTGTAGGTGTTGCAAAAGGCAGTGAATTGACTGCGAAAATCAATAAGGTTTTGGCAGGTATCTCAGAGGAACAACGTTCAACTATTATGGATACTGCTATCAAGAATCAACCAGCAGCTAAATAATGATTACATATAACCGGGTGCAGCTTAATGCATTCGGTTTTAATATGTTTTATAAAGGAGGATAAGTATGAGCTTACATTGGATAGTGAAAATTGTTTCGGAAAATGGCCCTATGTTCATTCGTGGAGCAGGCATGACCCTTATAATTTCTATGATAGGTACTATTTTGGGTTCTGTTATTGGTTTGCTGGTAGGGATGGCACGTACCATTCCTGTACCAGAACGAGGAGCTAAAAGAGGAGTTCTTAAAGTTGTTAACGGTATTCTTTCTGTTTATATAGAATTTTTCAGGGGAACACCTATGATTGTACAAGCTATGGTAATTTATTATGGATCTGCACTGGCATTTGGTGTGGATATGAACAGGTTATTTGCAGCAGTCTTTATCGTATCTATTAACACTGGCGCTTACATGTCAGAAATTGTCCGCGGAGGTATCGTATCAATCGATAAAGGGCAATTTGAAGCAGCTGATGCAATAGGTATGAATCATGTTCAGACTATGATGAATGTAATATTACCTCAGGTAATCAGAAATATTTTGCCGGCAACCGGAAATGAATTTGTAATAAATATTAAAGATACGTCAGTACTTAATGTAATATCAGTGACAGAATTATATTTCCAGACAAAATCAGTTGCAGGAAACAACTTCAGATATTTTGAATCATTCTTTGTTGCATGTGTTATTTACTTTGTAATGACATTCACAGTTACCAGGATCTTGAGATTTATCGAAAGAAAGATGGAAGGTCCGGAAAATTACATAATGTATGCTAATCAAATGCAGGTGGAAACACCTGAAGATATGGTTATGAGACTAAAAAACAGCGACGGAAATAAACTTTAGGAGAGGAGGCAGGAAATATGGAAAAAGTAATTGATATTCAACACTTGAGCAAATCCTTCGGAATGCATGAAGTTTTGAAAGACATTGATTTTTCAGTAAACAAGGGAGAAGTTGTTTGCATCATAGGTTCATCCGGATCCGGTAAATCAACACTTCTTCGATGTATTAACCTTTTAGAAAAACCAAGCGGCGGTCAGATTATTTATAATGGAGAAAATATTTTGGATGACAAGCATGACATCCATGCATACCGTACAAAGTTAGGTATGGTATTTCAGCAATTCAATTTATTCAATAACCACAATGTACTAAGCAACTGTGTTGTGGGACAGATGAAAGTGCTGAAGCGTTCCAGAGAAGAGGCTGAAAAAGTTGCTATGAAATACTTGAAAGTTGTTGGAATGGAGCGTTTTGTCAATGCAAGACCAAAGCAATTATCAGGGGGGCAAAAACAACGTGTTGCAATTGCCAGAGCACTTTCAATGGAACCAGATGTCCTGTTGTTTGATGAACCGACATCAGCACTTGATCCGGAGATGGTTGGAGAAGTTCTTAAAGTAATGAAGGAACTGGCTGGAACAGGACTTACTATGCTGGTAGTAACGCACGAAATGGGATTTGCAAAAGAAGTATCCGACCGTGTAGTATTTATGGACAAGGGAGTTATTGCAGAAGAAGGAACTCCTGAGCAAATATTCAATAATCCGACACAAGAACGTACAAGGGAATTTTTAAAACGCGCATTATAATTAACACCCCAGGGGCAGTTCCAGTTATTGGAACCACCCCTGGGGTATATAACCATTCAATTTCTAGATATTCATGGAAGCCCTTCTGTCGTTAATAATCTGCTCTAATTCATCTGCAGCCTTCATTATATCATCTTCCACGATAAGCTTGCCTCCGGTTATACTTACCAGATCTTCTTTAAGGATTTTTGTGGCAACCTGGCTTCCATCTATAAATGGAGATATGGCAACGTGGAGAGGAAGTCCCAGTGACAAACCAAAGGCTGCATCAGCAAGAGCCTGTTCTTCAAGCCATTGAGGAGCTGACAGCACCAGCGGAAGTTCAGGTATGTCTATTCCTAAATTTTCTGCCAGCTCAGTAGCAACCATTTCCAGTCTTCCGATTGCAAGACAAGGGCCAAAGTTCAATACCGGAGGTATTCTTAATGATTTACATACTTCCTTCAGGCTGTCTCCTGCAAGTTCAGCAGCGCCGGGGGACATAAGGCCTACATTTTCAAGTCCTCCTGAAGAACAGCCGGCTGAAAGAACCAGGATGTCTCTTTTTATCAGTTCTTTTGTAAGCTCTACAGTGAAGACATCATGTCCTTTCGCTGTTAAGTTGGAACATCCTACAACCCCTGCAATACCCTTTATTTTTCCTTTGGCAATCAGGTCAATAAGTGCATTCCAGTTTCCGCCAAGGAATTCTTTCAGGGAACCTTCACTTACCCCTGTCACTACGTCATCATGACCATGATCAGCGGGGATATCTATTTTGACTGTATTTCTCCTGTTTTTATAGCTTTCCAAAGCTTCTGATATAATTTTTTCACTTATTTCTTCAGCATCATTCATATGGAATGGTATATATTCAGCATCTTTCTTCTTTGCAACGTCATCTATGCAGATCATTTTTACTTTAAACTGCTCAGCAACAGGTTCAATTCCCGGGATAGAGCAGTTGAATTCTGAAAGGATCAGATCAATTGCTCCTGTTGCAAGGACTGCTTCACTTGTATAGTTGTTTCCGGCATGGCCAGGGAATACTTCAGTATAATGCTCTCCCCTAAGCTGAAGATCTTGTCCTACACATGTGCATCCGATTAATCTGAAGCCTTTAGCACCTGCTTCTATTGCTTTGTTTTTCACATCATCATCAATGAGCCTGTCCTGAAGATGGGCGATATCAGAATGCTGATGACCTGTTACCATTATGTTTATATAATCTTTATCAATAACCCTGAAGCCTACCTTTGCCTGTCTGATTTTTGGTGCTCCAAGCATAACATCATTCAACAGATTGGTTAACATTAAACCATAAATCCCGGTAGAAACACCCAGGCTTAAAGCATTCAGCAGCATATCTACAGGATCACTGTTCAGGTTTGTTGATGTTTTCACTATGGCATCAAAAACCTCTGATTTAGCACCTCCAGGCAGTATATTCAGCTCTTCCCACTTTTTATATCTTGGAGCATAGGTCAATTTCTTCACTAATTCCATCTTATCAAATCTTGGTTTATATAAATCGCCTAAAACATAGTCTGCAACCTTTATTGCTTTTTGATTTAAGTCCGATTCATCTATTTCAAAAGCCTCCGCAAGTCTGTCCAATGTTTCTGGGCTCTTTATTTTAAGATTACCTTTTCCTTCCCCTATGCTCTTCAGGTTTCTTGCTGTGTTCTCAACAACATGAAGGTAGCATGCGGAACCAGCTGCAATAGCTCTTAAAAAGTTTCTTGAAACTATTGTATCTGCATCTGCACCGCAGACGCCTCTTGGTGATTTAGGTGTTATTTTGCATGGTCCGTTTGAACAAAGCTTGCAGCAAACCCCTGTTTTCCCGAATTTACACTTTGACTTCTGGGTTTCAACCCTATTGAAGGAAGTTTCAATTTTCTCTTTTGATGATAAAAATTCACATAATTTACAGTCTGCTGATGTACACATTGACATAGTAAGTTCCTCCTTTTATATCCGTAAATGTAAGTATTTATTTGTTAAGTATACCAAATTGGTGTACTTTGAGGCGAATATAAAAGGCTTTCGCCCTTATATTTCCAAGTTACCAAGGTTCATTTTTCATCTTTTCAAAATTCAGCTTAGACAGTTCTTCCACAAGCGTATTCTGAACACCACTTAAGGCCTTATGAATAGAGCAATGTGCTGATTTGTTTGCACTGCATGCTTTTTGGTCATTAAGACATCTGTTTACAATAATAGGTCCTTGTATGGCTTCAACTACATCCTTAAAGGTTATGTCCTTGGGTTCTCTTGTGATGGTGTAGCCGCCATTCGTGCCTCTGAAAGATTTGACTATTCCTGCCTGGGTGAGTTTTCTGGTGAGCTTCAGCAAGAATCTGAGAGGTATTTTCCCTTCTTCAGACAGGTATTTGGCATCCAATCGATTGTCCAAACCTTCCTTGCACAGCATAAGAACTATTCTCAGAGCATAATCGGTCTCCTTATTGATATTCATTATACGCCACCTCTTAAAGTATACTTACTTGGTATAGTATTAAGATTATTATATTTTTTTATCATTGTCAATAGTGGAGTAAGGAATTGTTTTTGCCCATGTGAGATTTCCTCTCATAAAGCAATAGTTTTATTTTTCATATTCGATCCAGCGTTTAAGAGACGGTCACAATATTCCAGGAGGAATGAATATAATGCATATATAAGAAAATTTGGAGGTATAAACAATGTTTCATTATCCTTTACCCCATCATTTCAGAGCCACATATCGCATTGTTATAAATACGCAAGAACATACACTGACTCTGTATAGAGACGGAAATGTTTTTAAGATTTACAAGGTTGCAGTGGGCAAACCATCTACACCGACTCCCAAAGGAACCTTTAGAATAGTTAATCGTTCTATAAACCCAGGAGGACCTTTTGGGGCAAGGTGGTTAGGTCTGGATGCACCTAATGGAGACTATGGGATACACGGGACAAATAATCCTTATTCAATAGGGCATAGTGTATCAAATGGTTGTATAAGGATGTATAATAACCAGGTTATCCAATTGAGTAATCTTGTTTCAATAGGTACAGAAGTTCAAATAATATAAATTATAGAGTTTTAATTGCAGTTATTGCCTTATGCAGATAATATTAAAATCTACTTTAAAACCTTGATTGAGTTGATATAATAATATATAATAGATAAATATAAGTTAATAAAATTATGATCGGTTGGGTAAATCTTAAGGTTTACTTTCAAGCAGTCAGTTTCTGGGGCGGGAAACTCATTTTGAGTTTCCCGCATTTTTTATTCTTTAGGAAATTATATTTTTTAAAATCTGTGGATAACTTAAAGGACATGAGATTATACGAAGTCTTGATGCAGTTCTAAAGAATAAAAAAGAGAATTTGTCGCCTGCCAGATTTTCCTCACATACGTTCGGAAAGGCAGATGCGAGAAAAAATCGACGGCGCATAGTCGCCTTGGCGATTTTTTTATTACCTGAATTATAGTATAAATTTAAAGGAGGATACATATGGAAAACAAAATACAAGTGGAAAATCAAGTACAAAAAAAATTTTGGGATTCATTTTTATACTTTTTTAAAGATGAGTCTGCCAGTGGAGTAATACTGCTGATTTGTGCCGTTATTGCAATAATACTGGCAAATTCTGATTTTGCTTCAGCCTATGAGCATATTCTTCATACAAATATTACAGTGGGATATAAAGAATTCTCCCTGTCAATGTCGCTTCTTCACTGGATTAATGACGGATTAATGACTATATTTTTCTTTGTTGTTGGTATGGAGATTAAGAGAGAAATGCTTATTGGAGAACTTAAATCCATAAAGAAATCAATTTTGCCTATTGCTGCTGCTTTAGGCGGTATGATTGTCCCAGCAGTAATTTATGCATTATTTAACTTTGGACAATCAAGTATTACAGGGTTTGGGATTCCTATGGCTACAGATATTGCATTTTCTTTAGCGGTAATTTCTCTAGTGGGGAAAAAAGCACCAAAAGGAATTGTTATTTTTCTTACAGCTTTGGCAATAGTTGATGATCTGGGGGCCATCCTTGTAATTGCAATATTTTATACTAATGAATTGTCCTGGATGTATCTTTTTGCAGGCCTGATGGTTTTTGCAGCTCTTATGCTGGTAAATAAATTAAAATTAAAATCTCCTATGGTATTTATTATGCTGGGAGGTATATTATGGGTTGCTATGCTTAAATCCGGAATACATGCAACAATTGCAGGGGTGCTGCTTGGGATGGCAATACCTGCAGAGAAAGACATCAAAGAATTTAAAAAGTCAATGCTGCATAAATTTGAGCATAGACTATTACCATGGTCCTCATTCGTAATTATGCCGATATTTGCTCTTGCCAACTCAGGGATATCTGTTAATGTTAACAGCATTTCAACAATTATTTCAACAACCGTCAGCTGGGGAATTATTTTTGGACTTTTTTTAGGAAAGCAATTAGGTATATTTGGAGTTACAAGCCTGTTAGTGAAATTTAAAATTGCCAGCCTTCCTTCTCAAGTTACAAAAAAACATCTGTATGGTGCAAGTGTGCTTGGTGGTATAGGGTTTACTATGTCGTTATTTGTTACATCTTTATCTTTTTCAGATGAGATAATGATATCTTCGGCAAAAATCAGCATTATAGCTGCTTCCCTTTTATCTGCTGCATGGGGAATGACAATCTTTAAACTTATAAAAACCCAAGGGGAAAATGAAAGCAACCTTGATAATGGATCTGCAGCTTAAGTATTTTTAAAGATACGACGGCCTCGTTTCTAAAGTCTTGTGCTTTACTTATATATTTTTTAGGACATGTCCCATCCACATTGTTTTCTTGCAGTACTTAATTCTTAATCCGGAAGAAAGTAAATAAATCGCAGATTCATATAAATTATAATAATTTCAGCATTGATTTAGTATAATGTAATAAAAGAAATATATTTTTTAAAAAATAATAAATAAAATGCTCTGCACAAGAGATAAAATCAGCAGCTTTTCTGCTATGCTGAACCATTATGAAATAATAGAAGACTTTAAGCACCGGATTAATGATGAATAATTATAATTGAGTACTAAAATTAGTTTACAAGGGTGATATTATGAAGTTTAATGGAAGGGTATTAGTTATAGGCTGCGGATTTGTTTCACGATGCACAATTCCTCTTATATTAAGACATGTTCATATGCCGCCACAGAATATTACTGTGATAGATCTAAAAGATTTCAGAAAATCAATAGAAGATGCAATTAATAAAGGGGTAATTTTTAAAATTGATTCTATAAACAAAGAAAATTTTAAGAGAAAACTTTCGAGTTATGTATCTGAAGGTGATCTTGTTGTGGATTTGGCTGTAAATATTGCCAGTCAGGATATTCTTGAATGGTGCCATTTTAACAAAGTCATGTATATAAATTCCTCTATAGAAGAATGGAGCACTCCATCAAATGAAGAGGAAGGGTCTTTGGAGTATCGGACATTGTATTCAAGGCATATGAAAATAACAAAAATGATTTCAAAATGGGATGGAGGAAAAGGTTCAACTGCAGTTTTGGAGCATGGAGCAAATCCAGGACTTGTGTCTCATTTCACTAAATTAGGGCTTAAGGATATTGCGGAAAAAATAATTAAAGAAAAAAAAACCGATAAAAGGGTTCTCCTTCTTAAAGAAGCTCTTAAAGAAAATGATTTTGCAGAAATTGCCAGGCTCGTAGGTCTTAAAACCATCCATATAAGTGAACGGGATACCCAGATTACAAATAAGCCTAAAAAGGTAAATGAATTTGTAAACACCTGGAGTGTCGATGGTTTTTATGAGGAAGCTATCGCACCTGCTGAATTGGGATGGGGAACTCATGAATGTAAATGTACATGTGAGTTGAATTCTTTTGATGAAGGAGCCTGCAACGCTGTATATCTTTCCAGGATGGGCATGAAGACCTGGGTCAGATCATGGGTTCCAAGCGGAGAAATTACAGGTATGGTTATCAGGCATGGTGAGGCTGTTACTTTATCTGAGTATCTTACCGTATGGAAAGATGGAAAGCCAGTATATAGACCAACTGTAAATTATGCATACTGCCCATGTGATTCTGCAGTCAATTCCCTTCATGAGCTTGAAATGAGGGAATTTAATCTTCAGGAAGACCAGCGGATTCTCACAGATGAAATAATAAGCGGATATGATGAACTTGGAGTTCTTTTAATGGGACATGATTTTAAATCCTGGTGGGTAGGAAGTATATTGGACATTCATGAATCCAGACAGCTTGCACCACATCAGAATGCAACAACTCTTCAGGTTGCCTGTTCAGTGATGGCAGCAATGTTATGGATGATAAAAAATCCACGACAGGGGTTATGTTTCCCGGAGGATATACCATATGAAGAGGTTCTTTCTTTTGCAAAACAATATCTTGGGAAGCTGGTTTCAATGGAATCAGACTGGACTCCATTAAAGAATAAAGTGAATTTTCCTGGACAAGGCAGGAATTTAAATATTAAAGATAAGGATATATGGAACTTCGAAGCTTTTCTGATATTATAATAATTTATAAAAATATAAGCTGGAAAGTAATTTTAACTCTCAGAGAAATCTGGGAGTTTTTGTATTGTAGGGTTACTATCCATTAAGTGCGTTTATGTGCTGTTCTACTGGTATGTTATTGATAATAAAAGTATATAAACATATAATTAAATTATAAAATATTAAGTCGGAGTTTCTTGCAATTTGTAAAAAATCTGAATATTGGTATTGGATTACAGGAGGCATGGAAGATGAGGATACTTGTTATTGGTGCAGTTGCAGCAGGAACATCAGCTGCTGCAAAGGCAAGAAGAAATGATGATAGTGCAGAAATAGTAATTTACGAAAAGGATATGGATATTTCCTACTCTGGCTGTGGACTTCCTTATTACATAGGAGGAGAAATAAAGGATATCAGAGAGCTTACCCCGAGGAATCCTGCATTCTTCAAGAAAAAATATAATATTGATATTTTGACGGGACACGAAATTTTAAAAATTAACTCGGAAACTAAAGAGATCAGAGTGAGGAATCTTCACACAGGGGAAGACTTCACGGATAAATATGATAAATTAATAATAGCAACAGGAGCAGTGCCTTTTGTTCCTGGTATAAAAGGCATCAATAATGAAAACGTGTTCTTTTTAAGGAATGTTCAAAGTGCAAAAGATATCAGAAGCTTTATAGAAAATAAGAAGCCCCATTATGCAGTGATTGCAGGTACAGGCTTTATTGGCTTTGAGATGCTTGAAAACTTAATGAAATATGGGATAAATGTAACGATTATAGAAAAGATGAGTAAAATTACACCAAACCTTGATGAGGACATTGCAGCCTTTTTAGAAAGTGCATTAACTAAAAAAGGCATTATAATCATGAAGAATACAAGTATTGTTGAGTTAACTTCAAATACTGTCATTTTGGAAGGCGGAAGTGAAATTAAAAGTGATATGGTTATAATGGCCACCGGGGTCAGACCAAATGTCTCTTTAGCAAAGGAAGCAGGAATTGAAACAGGTATAACAGGAGCCATTAAAGTAGATAACAGCATGGAAACAAATATTAAGGGGATTTACGCATGTGGTGACTGCATTGAAACTTTTTCATTGATAACAGGAAAGCCTGTATACAGACCAATGGGCTCAACTGCAAATAAGACAGGAAGAATAGCAGGGGACACAGTTACTGGAGGAAAACTTCAATACAGAGGTAATTTAGGTACAGGCATATTTAAGCTGTTCGATATGACAATTGCAAGTACAGGGCTAAGTGAAAGAGAAGCTAAAGTTGAAGGATATGATGTTGTTATATGCAATAACATTAAACCAGATAAGCCATCATATTTTCATGGTAAAGAAATGGTGATAAAAGCTATTGCAGATAAGAAAACAGAAAGAATACTGGGTGTGCAGATTGTAGGTTATGATGGAGTTGACAAGCGAATAGATATTTTCGTAGTTTTAATAACTTATGGGGCGAAGGCATATGAACTTTTTCATTTGGATCTGGCGTATGCACCCCCATTCTCAACCGTTAAAGATCCTGTTCATTACACAGGAATGATACTTGATAATAAAATAAAGAGATAAAAGAGTTTTACAGAATTACCCCAGGGGTCCTGTCATTTTATGACAGGACCCCTGGGGTGATGACCTCTGTGGCAAGGTAAGTCATATCTTTCGTAGGGGGTTCCATATGATCTTCCAGGCACTGCTGTATTATTCATATTTAGAGGCTTTAACAAAAATTTAATTAAAATCAACAGTTTTTTTTGTAAGAAATATAAAATTAAAAAAATAATGTTCAAAAAAAGTGCGTTTAAAAGCAATTCTATGATATAATATCAAATATACTGTGCAAACGGTTGCGCGGGTTATGTATTTATGTCTGCTAAAATTTGTATATGGTTATCAGGGTAAAGAGGGGGAAAAATAATGAGTAAAGCGAGAGAAAACAAACTTACAGCACTTGTAAATTTATTAAAAAAGAACATGGGCAATGGAGATGAGATAATCTACAGCGTGCCTGATTTGTGGAATTGCTTTGGCTATGAGGGCAAGGAGAAGAAAGTTACAGAGAGCGGATTGCTGTACGTGAATCCATACAAGTTTTACCATGATTGTATCAACAATTATGTAATGAAAAACTGCGATACTGAAAAGGATTATTCTCAATCAGCTTCAGTAATGAACAATTCCTTTAAAGAGGAGCCGGGATATATAGGTGGAGACTGGATTAAGAAGAGCTCGATCTATTCAATGCACATAAGGACTTCAACATCTTGGGATCATGACGGATGCGGAGATTTAAAGGAAGAAAATGCACATGGCTTAAAGGAAACAGGAACCTTTGTAAAGAGTATAGCTTTATTGCCAATGCTTAAAAAAATGGGTATAGATACTATATATCTGCTTCCAATAGCAGAGCACAGCTTTAAAAACAAAAAGGGAGAAAAGGGTTCACCTTATGCAGTGAAAAATTTCTTTAAAATTGATCCGGAATTAAAGGATCCAATAACCGGGGATTCATTTACTGTAGAGGATGAGTTCGGTGCCTTTGTGGAAGCATGCCACATGCTGGACATAAAAGTGCTGATAGATATTATTCCAAGAACATGTGCCAGAGATAATGTGTTGATATCAGATCATCCGGACTGGTTCTACTGGATAAGAAAAAATGATATTCAGGATTATAAGCCGCCGGTTGTACCTGGAATCGGAGAGAATGTAAAGCCATCATATGAAAATCTTCACTTGATTTATAAATCTGCTGATGCATGGAATTTAATTGGAAAATTTACTGAGTCTCCCAATAAGTATAATCAGGAAGAATGGTGGAGAATAAAGGAAGAGTGTGCAAAGAATCCAGAACTTAATATACTTGAATTAATAGAGAAAAGAATAGGAATAACAACTGCGCCTGCTTTCTCAGACTGTATTAACGATCCGCAACCGCCATGGGATGATGTAACCTTCCTGAGACTTTATTGGGATCATCCAAAAGAAAGTAAAAAATATGTCAGTGAATTAATTCCGCCATATATTTTGAGTGACACTATCAAGGGAAATCTATTTAAAGGTGATTATGCAAATGAAGAACTGTGGGACGTGCTTTCAGATGTAATACCTTATTATCAGAATAACTTTGGTATAGATGGAGCGAGAATAGATATGGGACATGCGCTTCCTTCTGAACTGGTAGAAAGAATAATGCGTAAGCCAAGAGAATTGGACAAAGATTTTGCATTTATAGCAGAAGAGTTATTCCCTCAGGGAGCTGAAGAAGCAAGAAGATGCGGTTATAATATGATAATAGGATATGGTTTTTATATGGAGGCTAGAGTAGCTGATCACAGAACTCATGAATTTATATTTGATTCAAGATTTTTGCCGGTACCTGTTTTTGCCTGCGGAGAAACAGCTGATACTCCAAGACTTGCGGCAAGATTTGGGGGAGAAAGATTAGCCAAGACCCTCACAATCTTAAATCATTTTATGCCAAACGGAGTACCTTTCTTAAATTCAGGGTTAGAAATTTATGAAACTCAGCCTATGAACACAGGTCTTGATTGTGCATCGGATGAAAAGTGGATAAGACTTGCATCAGATGACCCATACAATGGGAAATTAGCTTTCTTTGACAGATATCAGCTTCATTGGACTTATGGAAACAGGTGGGATATACCAGAAACACTTGAAACTGTAGCAGGTATAAGAAAAGAATTTGTGGAAACATTTACAGATTTAAATAATTTTGTTCCATTGAAGGTAGGAGATTTCTTAAGTCCAGGCATAGGGTTAGGATGGATAGTGCATAATAGAAGATGGACGACAGGAGATAACCTGATTATTGTGGTTGCAAATACTGATCTGAATAATGGTATAAATGTTGAAGTAGATTTAGATGAAATCAGAAAAATTTCATATAATTCTCAAAGAAAAGCTGTTCAAATCTATTCACAATATATACCGAACCATGATATTTATTCCTTTGATGAATTCTGGAATATGAGATTATACCTACAACCAGGTGAGGTTAAGGTTATAAAGATGTGAGCGAGTGGGTCGGGTACACATCCTAAAAAGTGGGTGCATACCTGGCCCAATTATTCTATTTAGAAGGACAAAAAGCTATTTAAACACTGCCAACTACTACAGATTTTGTTCATTGCACAGGAATAATACTTGATAATGCAATAAAGGGTTAAAATAAACCTAGGAATCATGCCGTTTTATGGCATGATTCCTGGGGTGATGATTCCCGTGACAAGATCAGCCATATCTTTCGGAGAGGTTTCCATATCATCTTCCAGCCACTGCTGTATTACTCCAATGCAGCCTGAGATGATAAAAGGCCTGAAATAGTTAAGCTTTATTTGGGAAAATGTATTATTCATATTTGGTTGATGTTGTTTAATAGCATTCTTAAACTTTTCTATAAAATAATAGTCACCATCCGGGCCAAGCAATATTTTGCACATTTCTGCATTATCCTGTACAAATTCAAAGACAAAGATAAAAAAAGACAGCATATTATCATAGGAAGCAGTATCGTTGGTGAACTTTTCGAAGGCTCTTTTGAAATCATCGAATAGTTCATTTTCTATGCTCTCCACCATATCAAATATATCTTTATAGTAAAGGTAAAAGGTTGCTCTGTTCACATCTACCAGATCAGTAAGTTCCTTAACAGTGATCTTATTGATCTTCTTTTCTGACATAAGCTTTGTTAGGCCCTGGCGGAGAAGTTTTTTTGTTCTGCGTACACGCCTGTCAATTTTCTCTTCATTCATACTAAAACCCCCAACTTAAATTAATAACTGCTTTTTTCGGTAAAATTTAAAATTATAGTGCAGACTATAGACAAATATAATTGTTTAGTAATATTTATGAAAAATATCATAAAGATAATCAACATATAGCAAAAATGTGTTGAGTAATCAACAAACAAGTGAAATATTGATGATTGAAGACATGCAACACATATACTATAATACACACATGTCGATAAAAATACAAATGTTTTTATTCATCAGAACTCGGCAATTTTAATTTAGTTATCAAAATGAAAGAAGGTAAAGGTATGAATTTGAAGAAGGACAAACATACTAAGAAATTCTTGAAGGTAATCCTGATTGTTGCAATTATAGCTGTAATGTTTGTGCCAATGCTGTATTCTTCTATTTATCTTGAGGCCATATGGGATGCTTATGGGAATATTGACAAGGTGCCTGTAGCATTTGTAAATATGGATAAGCCATATTTAAAAGATGGAAAAGAATATGCAATAGGCAGGGAACTAGAGAATAACTTGAAAGAAAATAACAAGGTAGCCTGGAAGTTTGTTGACTACGAAGATGCTAAGAAGGGGGTCGAGGGTACAGAGTATTATGCATTCATAGAAATACCTGAAGGCTTTTCTCAAAAAGTAGCAAATTCCCAGGATGGAAAATTCACCACTCCAGAAATAATATATACGGCCAATAAAGGAAGGAATTTTGTTTTCTCACAGATTTCTAACAAGGTTGCTCAAAGCATTAAATCAGAGGTAAGTTCCAATATCCAGAAGGAGATTTCTGCAGCTTTGGTGGATAGTCTATACGATGTGAAAGTTTCCATCAAGGATGCTGCTGAAGGATCAGGTGAGCTTCAGGCAGGCACAAAAAAGCTTTTGAACGGAAGCAAGGAACTGGCAGATGGAACTCAAAAGGCCGCTGATGGCTCAACGCAGCTTCAAAACGGCTTCAATCAGGCTGCTGATGCTTCAGTAAAACTGCAGGATGGAACAGAAAAACTTCTTAATGGAAGCAGTGACTTATCAAATGGACTAAGGACTGCAGCTGTAGGGTCGACACAGCTTCAAGGGGGATTAATTTCACTGATTAATGGTGAAAACCAGCTTACAGAGGGCTCAGCTGCACTTGTAAATGGACTGAATACTATGAAGAGTAGTTTAACAGTGCCTAATAATAATATTCAATTGCTGGTACAGGGGGCTTCACAGGTAAATAATAGTGCTGCACTTATTGAACAGGGAGCAGAGAAGCTGAACACTTCTCTAAATACTGGCCTTAACTCATTGGCTGATGGTGTAAAGCAGGCTTCAGATGGTATCAGTCAGGCATCCTCAGTATTTAATACTGAACTGGAGAACATAAATAATTCAAACTTAAGCCAAGCTGATAAAGACAAGCTAATAGCTGCAATTACGGCAATTAACAACATTAACAGCTCCAATATGAGTAACAATATTGAGGCGCCATTAAGAAAAGCGGCAGTTTCCGCACAGCCTCTGGTTGGGAACTTAAAACAGCTTAATGCAGGAACCAAGCAGCTTTCTGACGGTGTCAGCCAATTGGCCAGCGGGTTAGCTGACAGCCAAATTAAAGCAGCTGCCGGATTGGATCAATTGATAAACGGGGCTAAGGGAATTCAAAACGGAAGCAGCAGCATAACAGCCGGACTGAACACAGTCAGCGAAAAGACCGGGGAGCTCTCCTGTGGATTAGATCAGCTGAACAGCGGGTCAATTGCATTGAAGGACGGGTTGAAAGCTTTAAATGAGGGCACCGGCACTCTGAAGGACGGATTGAGTACTGCTGCTGTGAAGACAGGAGAACTGTCAGCAGGATTAAAACAGCTGAGTGAAGGATCAACTTCTTTAAACAGCGGCCTGGGAGAAGCCAATAATGGAGCAGTGAAGCTTAAAGATGGGCTGAACAATGGTTATAATAAAATAAGTTCCAACCTTAAGTTCACTTCTGGGGATATGTCTGAGTTCGTTTCAGAACCTGTGACAGTAAAAAACACATCTATTAATGATGTGAAATATTATGGGGAAGGCTTGGCACCATATTTCATTTCCTTATCATTATGGATTGGAACATTGTTCATAAGCTTAATTTTCTCCATTGAGAAAATGCTTAAGGTGTTTAAAGGTAAATTCATGAACAGCTTTGCAGGAAAACTTATTACGGGATCTGCTCTTGCAGGAGTTCAGGCAGTGATTTTAAGCTTTGTTCTTATTAAGGCAGTTGGAATGATGCCCGTAAGCATGAGCAGTTTCTATTTAAGCAATATACTTATAGCAATAGTGTTTTTCAGCGTTATGTATGGCGTATCCCATGGTATAGGAATCATAGGAGCTCCTATCATGTTTATTGTGTTACTGCTTCAGTTGGCTTCTTCGGGAGGAACCTTCCCTATAGAAACAGCGCCTGCATTTTATCATGCTGTAGGAAATTTTATACCTATGACATATTCGGTAAATATATTCAGAATGATTATATCCGGGGTTAATTCTTCAGTACTAAGCCATAATATCATAATAATGCTGATTTTCATGTTTGCTTCTTTGGGTGGGGGGCTTATTATCAGGGCAATAATCAATTATTTAAAGAAAGAAACAATTAATTATTCTAAATCAGCATAATGATATATTCAAGGGTTCTTCTGTATGGATAGAAGAGCCCTCGATATGTATTTTATGGAAATTATGAATTATAATAAAGTTAAAGACACTGACCAGTTGGATTAAAACCTGGGTGTAAGTCATAGCTGGTGTTCTGAAGGGGTGACAGGAGGCTGGGGAAAAGTGAAAATGTTTGCGCTGGCAGCCAGTCCGAGATTCCGAAATATAAAAACAAATTATTACATCAGTAAACTGGATTCAGAAATGGAAAAACAATTTTCTGCAGTAACATTTCTCCTGGATAATGAAACTGCATATATTGCATATCGTGGAACGGATGCAACACTTGTAGGATGGAAAGAGGATTTTTATGTCTTTTATCAATCCAATACCTTCCCAGAATGAGGGCGTGAGATATTAAAACAGAATAGCCAGGCTAATCCCTTACCCTTTAAGAATAGGAGGGCATTCAAAGGGAGGGAATATTGCGGTTTATTCTGCAATAACAGATGAAAAACGTGAATTGTTCGTAGATACTTTGTATCAGGTAATCGGAGCATCAGATGCTGCAACTGTATATGAGTTCTCTGAGGATTGGAAGAAAAGAACTGTTGTCATACTTGGTGCAGCAAAAAATATAGATGCAGAAACAAAAAAGTTTATTTTTCGCACAATCAAAGAGCTGGCTAAATTATCAATAAAAACATTTATAGTTCCTTAAAATAATTTTATCCCTAAGAAACAGGTGTATGCACTATTTTTCTTCTATATTAAGTAGAAATGCAAAAGTGAATAATTAATTGCAATAAACAGCATGAGCCCTAAACAATTATATATTGCAAACCTGAAAAGATAGCTTGAAGAAGTATCGTTCCCAGCTTCATTAATATATAACTTATAAGAAATAACACTAGCCATTGACGCTATGAGAGTTCCCATTCCTCCGATATTTACACCCAGCAGCACCTGTTTCCAGCTATCAGTAAAATTTGCAATGAGAATGGAAGCAGGGACATTGCTGACAAACTGACTTAAAATTATTGAGGTAAAGAAGGTTCTGTTGTCAGTGTTCAAAAGATATTTCAGATGTTCATTTATAAATTCAATGTGTGATAGATTTCCAATAAATATGAAGAAGCAAACAAACGTTGCTAATAATAAGAAGTCCACTTTTTTCATATAGTTCCTGTCAATTAGTAAAACCAGTGCTATTGTCAGCAGAAAAGCAAAACTATAGCTAAGCAGATTAAATACAGAAAGAACTATGATTAAAAACAAAATTCCAAATGATAATGCGTGATTCTTATTTTTTATCTTCACTGATTTGAATTTAACATCAAGATCACTTTTGGGCATAGTTAACCCCAATATCATTAGACATAGTCCGCCAAGAAAAACAAATGGAAGCATCAGTTTAAAAAATTGTAAGGCAGTAATTCCATAGTGGGTAAACAGAAATAAATTCTGAGGATTTCCCATTGGTGTCAGACTGCTGCCTATATTTGCTCCCAGGGTTTGAAATATAATTAATTTCAGCGGATTAAAATCGGTTTTTCTGCTAATTTTAAGAGTCAGGGGCACAAAGGTCAGAAGTGCCACATCGTTGGTTACAAGCATGGAGCAGAAAAAGGTAAGGGAAATCATTGTTAAAGAAATCAGCCTTAAATTACCGCATTTGTTTATAATACTAATAGCTGCTTTGTCCATTATTTTGAGATCTTCAAAGGCACAAACCACCACCATTAAATTGAATAAACAAAAAATTACCTTGAAATCAATATAGCTGAGTTTTGGTGCAGCTATAAAGGAAGTAAAAATAGCTAAAAGAAAGGAAAAACTAAAGACTTTTTCTTGTAAAAGTTTAACAAGCCAGGTTCTTTTAAAGGCTTGTTTAAATAAAGATAATTCCATTGATAAACACCTCATAAATTAATGTTGCAAAAATTATTATAAAAGAAATGTTCAAATTTGTCATCAAGCTAAAAATATAGTGTGTAGTTGTTTTATTTAATAAATTAAGAAAACTCAAAGCATAATACTGGTACTTTGATGTAAAACAGAATGTTTGAAGGTATACACTGCCTGGTGTATCAACATAAGTAAAATGGTGAAAATTTAAGAAAAATGGAGAATTAATCTGGTAATATCGCCAAAATGGAATACCTTGTGAAAACCAATTAAAACTGTAGTGGTAAGATACTACTTGTCGCTGCGAGAGAGCAGAGGCGAAACAAACAAATTGGTCTTTGAAAATTAAACAGAGGAATAAGAAGTAAGATTTAGAAATAAACTTAAGTCAACGTAATCTTTTGAGTTAGATTAAGCTTTCAAATTGAGAGTTT
>JBEHWK010000034.1:0-26595 GCA_040217795.1 Clostridiaceae bacterium | reverse complement strand
AGTATCCTGGATTTTTATTTCTTCCAATGTCCCTTTTCCGATTATTTCTCCGCCATATTTTCCGGAGCCAGGGCCCATATCTATAATATAGTCAGCAGCCTTCATAACATCCATATCATGTTCAATGACTATTACCGTATTCCCCATATCCCTTAATTCTTTCAGTATTTCAATGATTCCCATGGTGTCTTTTGGATGAAGCCCGATAGTTGGTTCATCCATTATGTAGATGATCCCTGTGAGATCAGAATCCAGGGTTGCTGATAATTTAATTCTTTGTGTTTCACCACCTGATAAAGTCATGGTCTGTCTGTCCAGGGAAAGATAGCCGAGCCCTACATTAACGATTCTTTGAATCTTCGTTTTTAAATCCGCCAAATAGGATTCTGCCAGAAGTTTATCTGCACCGATGACCTTATCCTTAAGCCTTATGACCCATTGATATAACTCAGTAAGTGATAAGGAAACCAGCTCAGGAAGACGAGTGTCCATTACAGTTACGCTGCTGCTTAATTCATTTAACCTTTCACCCCTGCAATCCGGACAAACCTCAGAATCAAAATAAGTATCCAGAACCTTTGAACTGCCCCCTTTTTCAGACATTCTCCTCCAAAGGAAAGTGAAAACACCTTCAAATCTGCCCCCTCCCACTGTTTTAGGAGGAACAATTCCCGGGAAATGCTTCTTTACTTCCTCACTTTCAACACCATAAAGAAGCATATCCCTTTGCTCATTACAAAAATCTGTTACTGGAGTATCCGGCTCAACGGGAATCCCGTAGTGTCTGAAGGCATTGTATAATGAAGATATCTGATAATCCTTATATTTTTGCTCCCAAAAATCTATTGCTCCGGCTTCCAGCGACAGGTTCTCGTGAATTACTTTCTTCTCGTTTATCTTTAAGACCTTTCCCAAGCCCTGACATGTTTTGCAGGCACCTTCCCTGGTATTATATGAAAAGTGTGTTCTGGTGAGTTTCTCCATCCTATGATTGCAGTAACTGCAATACATATAAACCTTGAAATTATCTTCGGATTTTTCAACCTCTTCCTTACATTCAGAAGATATGATTTCCCTGCTGCAGTTTGGGCAAGTTCTTTTGCTCAGTTTTTCATAAATCATCCTGAGATCTGTGTAAATGTCAGTGACTGTTCCCACGGATGAACGGGGATTTTTGTTATTTTCATTCTGCATAATTCTGATGGCAGGTGATACATTGCGAATACAATCTATTTTGGGCTTATAAATACCCTGATACCCGATTGCCTCCAGATACTGTCTTTGGCACTCCTGATAAAGAGTATCTATTGCCAAAGTCGATTTACCGGAGCCAGACAAGCCAGTAAAGACAACAAGTTTATTCCTGGGTATCTCAATGGAAATATCCTTTAAAGTCCCTTCTTTTGCCCCTTTAATAATAATGTTGCTCACTTTACCGCCTCCTGGTCATTATATAGGGTTTCTTAGTGAAAACTTAATTTATGCATGCTGATTTCTTCGAGAGTTGAAAGAAGAAGCGGCATGCATAAATTAACATTTGAACTTGAAACCCTATAGATTTTTTTCTCCTATTTAATAAATTCAGCATTATTGCCGCTAATTTTAATAGTATCAATTTTTTTATCCAGGAATACAGAGAACTTAGTTACTCCGCTTTTTTTAACAACCATATTTAAATTAGGAATGACATTGGATAATTCTTTTTTTAATTCCCCGATATTCATTTTTCTTACTCGTTTTCTATTAAATATCTCAACTATTTTATTTTTAATTTCTATAATATTTTCAGAGGGGATCTCCCTTATTGAAACCCAGAATTTGTTTTCTTTATTATTAATGGAAAGGTTATCAAATTCCTTCAGAAGTTCAGATAATTTCGTATAATGATAATTTCGCACATCAAAATCCGGAAACATATTGTTTATCCTTCGACCTATTTCTCCAAGGTCTATGGAATCAACGCCTGAATCCAAAACCATATTGACAATAGCCTTTTCTATAATGCTTTTTTTAGTTAAAGATTTTTGATTAATGTCATCATTGTCGGTCACTGTATCAAGTTTCACATCTTCAAGTTCCGGTTCTTCATCTATGATATCCAGAGATATAAATTTTTCACAAGAAGCCCGAAAGGCCTCCGGTGTTTTTTGTTCTCCAATGCCAATCACTAAGTTTCCGGACTCTCGTAATCTTTTTGCCAGTTTATTAAAATCAGCATCACTGGACACAATGCAAAAACCATTTACCTTTCCTGAATATAATATATCCATGGCATCAATAACAAGTCCTATATCTGAAGCATTCTTTCTGGGAGTGTCATTAGACTGCATTATAGGAGTAAGTGAAAACTGTGAAGATTTCTCTAACCAAAGTTTTAGCCTATCCTGCGTCCAATCGCCATACATTCGCCGAATTGTAACTTTCCCGTACTTTGTCAGTTCACCTAATATACTTTCGATATGTTTAGCTCCAATATTATCTGCATCTATCAATAAAGCTATGGTCAACTCTTCCATGATACTTCTCCTTTTCAATTTATTTTAAAATCCCTGTTCCTCAAATCCACTATACTTCAATTATATAGATAGATTAAATTTATTTCAAACTATTCCCATAACTTCTAAAAGGCAAAACCCACTGCGATTTATAAATACAATCAAAGCGGGTTTTCATCCGATATAAAATCTATATTAACATATTAAGTAGCTTTACTGTAATGGGAAGGCCTTTGCTCAAATACATTAATGATGTGGGATAAGGGTCCATAAATCATTAACCTGTCATTTTGTTTAATTACTTCGTCCTTGGAAACATCTCCGATTGTTCTGTCATCTCTTCTTATAGTGAGAATTCTTATTCCATAATCTTTGCTGATTCTTGACTCCAGCAATGTCTTATTATTAAGCTTGGCTGGAACGTCAATAACCTTTATCTGCACAATTACAAATCCATGAAAATTATCAAGTATTAACATAGGATTTGCCTTCTTGCTAAAGATAACCTTTGTTGCTATACGCTTTACTATCTTGTCAAAGGTTACTCTGAAAAATGGTGCCTTTTTTATCAATGTAATGAAAACCAGGAAACATAAAAGGTACAAAGTAGCGTATAGCACATTAAAGTCTTCATTCTTTGAAAAAGACATAACTGCATTTACCAAAAGTGAAACTACTGCCACATTGAAAATAGTCCCGAAAAGCATAATTGAAATAGCAACTTTTCGTCTTTTTCGGGAAGAAACAACTGTCTCACTTTCCGTTGTAGTGAAACCACAATTTGTAAGCAGTGAAATGACCTGAAATTTAGCCCTGGTATTAGACATGCCAGTAATCATAAAAATTACTGTAAATATTTCAATAATAATAATATATACGATAACTAACAATAATAAAATTAAAAAAGCTAGGTCTAAAGACATATTTTCATCCCTCCCTACTGTATTTAAAAACCATAAAACTATACATTAATTTTACATGCTTTTATTTACGGCTTCAAATATTTTTTAGGGCAGGCAGTTCTCATTTAACATTGACATTAAAAGTATATTACCCTTTACCTGCAAATTTCTATCATTGCTCCTGCTTCGATTTCAATAATTCTGCCTAAATATTCAAACCATATTTTTCTGTTGGATGGATTCTTTACCCGTTTACCTCCAATACTGAATACCAGACGGTTATATGCCTCAATATATTCATAGATTTCTATATTTGTTGCATACCAGATGTCATCTCTGTTTCCTACATATGCAGCAAAATCCTCAATTACATTCCAGTTATTGTTGGCTTCAAATTCATAGCTATGACCCCATAAATAAAACAAGTATGGTTGGCGGCTTACTTTATCCTCCACAAATTTTTTTGCAAGGTCTTTAAGTTCAGGTGAATTATGATGACAGGTTGCAGTCAGTCTCATCCAGTCTTTAGGAATCCTGAAATCATTTGTTGAAACTATGGTTCTGGAATATGCTATACCACAAACCTTAAGTGCTTCAACAACACTGTCACTCAATGTACCATAGGGATATGCCATTCCCCGTACAATTGTACCAAACTGGTTTTCAAGGTTCTCCCTGTCTTTCATTATTTCATTGACAACCATATGGACAGGCAATTGTTCAAGAAATGGATGTGTTAATGAATGTACCGCCACTTCCTGTCCTGAGTCGGCAAAGGTTTCAGTAACCTGCTTTTCAGTCATTCTGCGGTGAATTTGCCCTTCAGGATAAACCGTACCTTCCTGGGCATATAATCCGCTGTTTAAATTGAATGTCCCTTTCAATCCATGCTTACTCATTATATCAATGAGCTTTATATCCTGCTCTACTCCGTCATCATAACTTAATGTAAGTGATTTTCCCCGACCTCCGGGAAATCTTAAGAACATACTTGCCATAATACATTTACTCCTTTTCAATGTTAATGGTTCCTGTACAAAACATAACCAATTCATATATGTACAAAAAGTGCCTATCAGAAAGGCCGGCCTGAATATTTTCTCAATGTTATCTTTTTAATTATTGTCATCTGAATTCCCTTCTATTTTATCACTATAATAAATCCTTTAAAATAGATTAATACCCTTAACATCCAATTTATAACTTAAATAAAAAGAAGTGCGCCGGAGTAATTCTGACGCACATCATTTATTTAATATTTGTTCCTTTTCTTTTATTGTGGTACACAACAATCACAAATGATAAAACAATCATGGATATGGTAGTGCAAATTTTTATTTCTATACTGTCTTTAACAATCCATGATGTAGCTAGTGCATTTATCATGCAGTGAAACAAAATGCATAACCAAATACTTTTACTTACATAGTATATTGTTGCCAATGCAAATGACAATCCAAATACCATAATGGTAAATAAGCGAAAATTCCAGTTACTTTGTGATGTTCCTTTAATGAAAAATAAAGGCAGGTGCCATACTGCCCAGATACAGGCTGTAAGTGAAGTGGCAATTCCAAAAGGAAATTGTTTTTCTAATTCTGGCTGCAAAATATATCGCCATCCAAGTTCCTCTGAACCACCACCGAAAATCATCAACGGAATGATCAGGAAACCGATATATAGTTCTGTTCCCTTTGAAATACCTTGCATAAGAGCAGGAACTCCAAAATACACAACTAAAAATGCCATCAATACAGCATAATGCGAAGGTTTTTGTTTAAATGCAAAAGCCTCTTTTACAAATTGTTTGATTCCAGTTATCATATGTTCTTTTCTTAAAACCACATATGCCATAATTGGTGGTGCGTTACCTCCTATGATAAATAATATCATTGAAACAGGAGTACCAAATTCAAAATATCCAACTTGATTTGCAGCGATGATAAGTCCCCACATTATGTAGGTTATCAAAAATGTTCCAATTAAATATTTAACAGTTATTCTTTTACACATATACACCCTCCAATGCAGTATCAATGACTCTATCTCCAGCAACCACTCTTCCTTAAACTCACTATACTTCCATTATATAGACAACCTTAATTTATTTCAATTAATTCCCATAACTCATAATAAAATAAAAACTGCTTCCGACTAATATGTCACTATTGACATATTAATAAAATTGACGTAGTATACTAAGAGTTGATCGATATATGTCATTAATGACATATTAAAAACCACCAACATTTCATAAGGAGATATAATTAATGAATAAATTATCTTATGGGCTTCTCAGCCTGTTATCAACAGAACCAATGTCTGGTTATGATTTAACTGCAAAGCTCAATAAGTTCTGGCGCTCTACACACAGTGCCATATATCCTTTGCTTTCAGAATTAGAGAAATTGGGACATATTGAATTAACATTGGAAAAACAAAGCGGCAAGCCTGATAAAAAGATATATACCTTAACAGTTCAGGGAAAGGCTTTTTTACGTGACTGGTTCATCTCTGAAACCAGTGCTGCAGTTGTGAGAGATGAAATGAACTTAAAAATATATTGTATACATTGCATGGATACTGAAGCAGCAGAAAATCTTCTCAATGAGCTTGAGACAAGATATAAGAAAAAATCGAGGAAAAGAAAAATCATATAGAAAAAATCAGACTTAAGTTCTCCGAGAATTCCGGAACTGAAAACCCATCTTTATTTGGAGCTTATATTTTGACTCAAAAGATTTTAAATGAAGCCTTACTGGATCTTCAATGGTGTCAATGGGTGAAAAATCTATATAAAAACAGGGATATCCATTTTATAGAACAGGATTTTAATGAAGAAAGGAAAATGAATTGATGGAAAAGAAAGTTTCAGTAGAAAAATTTATTAACAAAGATATTCATGGAAAAGAGTATAACAAAATTCTGCTTATAACTGCAATGATGATCGGATCATTTGTTTCAATCCTGAATCAGACGATACTATCTACCGCATTGCCGCAGATAATGAAATACTTTGATATTACCGCAAGCACAGTTCAGTGGCTCACAACGGCATTTATGCTTGTTAATGCCATAATGATCCCTTTAACAGCGCTGCTGCTTGAGAAAATCCCAACTAAAAAATTATTAATGTTCTCCGTGCTTATGTTTGGAATCGGAACCCTTATCTGCGCCTTTTCCACAAGCTTTGAGTCTCTTCTTATGGGAAGAATAGTTCAGGCTGTTGGAGCTGGAATTCTGATGCCCTTAATAAGTACAGTGCTTCTCTTGATTTTTCCACTTGAAAAAAGAGGAGCAGCAATGGGACTTTATGGTCTGGTTGTATGCTTTGCCCCTGCCATAGGACCTACTTTGGCAGGATTGATCATAGATAAATGGAACTGGCATTACCTGTTCTATTTATTAATCCCTATACTAGCTTTAGATATAATCTTTTTATTTTTCTTTATGAAGGATATCATCCCATTAAAGAATCCTAAGATAGACTTACTATCCATCATTCTTTCAACAGCAGGATTCGGATCATTATTGTTCGGATTCAGCAATGCCGGAAATAAGGGCTGGTCTGATATCAGTGTTGTTGCAACAATTATTGCAGGAGTAATTATAAGTGCTTTATTTGTATGGCGTCAGATTTCAATGAAAAACCCTATGCTGGAAATGCGTGTATTTAAATCCGGAACATTCACTTTAACAACTATTATAGGAAGTATTTTGAGTATATCATCAGTAGGAGCCAGTATTATAGTACCGATTTTCCTTCAGAGTATACTTGGAAAATCAGCTCTTACCAGCGGATTGACACTTTTGCCTGGAGCATTGTTAATGGCAGGAATGATGCTGGTATCCGGTCGACTGTTTGATAAATATGGTGTTAAGAAATTAGCCATACCTGGAATTATTCTGTTGGCTGTTTCAACTATCCCTTTTACGAATTTACATATGGGTACATCCATTACCTTTGTTGCTGTAGTATACACAATCCGATATATCGGAATCGCACTTGTTATAATGCCATTGCAGACAGCCGGAATGAATGCTTTGCCTGATAAACTTCTGCCCCATGCATCTTCTGTTATTAATATGGCGAAACAGGTTGCCGGTTCTCTTGGGTCTGCAGTATTGATTACTGTAATGTCTAATGTTACTGCTTCCAATGCTCCTGATAAAGCTCTTGCAAAAACAAATATCTCGCTTTATAAGTCAGGAATGCTGGATGCTGCACTGAAAGGCATGAATTCAACATTTATGCTTGTTATCATAATAACTGTAACTGCTTTAGTTATATCCTTTTTTCTAAAGGACAAAGGCAGAAATAGTCTTATGGAAAATAATAACGAGGAAAATGCTGCATAACTGCGAAATAAACTGAAACTTAATACCACAAAAGGCAAGGTTTAAAGTAATTACCTTGCCTTTTTGCTTTTGCTTTATTAAAGTTATATAAAAAAACAAGAAGAGCATTATATCTCTTCTTATTTTAAAGCTATTCTATATTTTCAACTGCTCCAACTTGATGAGTATTGTATTTCGTAGGTGAAATAACTCTTACTTGTTTGTTTGTATCACTATCTGTACAAATGTATACCACAAAATCTTTATTCGCACTTTCAAGAACAGCACCTTTTTGGTTTTCACTAGATATTTTTGTTAAACCTGTTCCATCAATTTTAATTGTGTATATTGTTAAGTTTTTAGAGAAGTATATATCATCTTCAACAACACAAAACTTAGAGGAATCTGCATCAGATAACTTTGTGCTGACATCTGTAGCAAGGTCTACTTTGTATAGTGTTTTTAAAGATATACCATTTGCACCTTCATCTGTAGATAAATAATATAATATATTATCTACTATAACATAATCATGAATAGGTTCTGTTTGTAATTTAGTTTTGGTATTACCATCTAAACTAATTCTATATAAATAATAACCTTCTTTTTTATAATTATATTTCTCGTTTTCTGTTGTATTTTTAGAATCATTGGTTTCAGCAGAAGGTTCGGTTGTGTTTTCTTCACTAACAGAGTTTTTATTTTCTGATTGTGTTTGCGGTTCACCCTGCTTAGAGTATTTAGTGTTCGTTTGTAATTGACTATCTTTATTTTCCTTAGTACAGCCAATCATACCTATAGTGCAGGCAGATAATATTAAAATTAATATTATTTTTTTTAATTTCATAGCAGCTTCCTTTCATTTAGTTATATTATACATTATATACAATATTATACATAATATCAATGTTGTTAAGAGCCTTAAAAAATAAACAAGCCATCTTTTTATATTTCTTTAGAAACTAAATAAAATGGTTTCACGTAATAGTTTAAATTATTTTTAAGATAATAAGAAAAATAAGCAATAACCATATTAAGATTATTATTAATGCTGCAATGCGATTTTGGAGCTTACTTTCATTAAAAAGCTCTTTTGCCTGGCTGCGGCATTCTTCCATTATATCAGCTGGTATCAACTTTACGGCCAATAGAATACCTAAAGGCAGCAGTATCAAGTCATCCAGGTACCCAAGAACAGGTATAAAATCCGGGATAAGATCTATAGGGCTTACTGCATATCCGACAACGATAATTGCCAGCAACTTTGCATACCATGGCACATCCGGTCTTTTGTAAGCTATATACAAGGCCAACACATTAGATTTCAGTTCTTTTGCTCTGACTTTTAACTTTTCAAATACTGCTTTTAATCCATTCATATTATTACCTCCATCTGCACTATATAGATATCCACCTTCAGCCTTTAACAATTAATACTTGTTTGACTCCTTGAGATTTAAAAAAAGTCAGGCAACTGTCATAAAAGCTTAGAAGTTGGTTCTCTATACTCTGCCAATTTCAACATATAATTATCAGGACTATATAATTTTATTCTACAATAAAATAAACGTGCATATAATTAATTATTCCTCCTAATAAAATTATGCAACCACTCCTAGCTCGATATAGCTGAACAGGGGTGGTTTTTCATTGAATCTAAAATCAGATACAATGTTCCTTACTAAAATTTATGCTGATTAGAACAATTCTTTTCTGCCATTTCCTTTGTATAATTTTCAGTCATTTTACTTAAAAACTTTCCCATTTTAATTGGGAACAGATAGCACCCTAAGGTCTGAACTTTTTGTCCAAAGCTGTGGCAAATGATAAAACTCTTTTTATCAATATTTTTTGCAAGCCCATTTCCAACTTTAACAGGGTCTGCCATAAATTCTTTTGGTATAGGAAGGCCTGAAGCTGACTTTGTTCGGGTAAGAGGTGGATGGAAAATGTGAAATGTAATCCCCTTATCTTGATACTCAATATTCATGCATTTAGCAAAGGACTCAATAGCACCCTTGCTTGATGCATATGAACTGATATTTACAAATCCCGTAACTCCAACTCCAGAACTTGTAAAAACAATTTTACCTTTACCTTCTTTCTTCATATAAGGAATAACAGCTTTTGTCAACCTCAAAGCTCCGAAATAATTAATATCAAAAATATCCTTATAAATTGAATAGTCAGTTTCCTCCATTGACTCAAAAGTGCATCTGCATGCATTATGCACTGCAATGTCTATACCTCCAAACTTCTCTATACATATTTTAACTGCTTCCGTTAGTGCAGTTTCATCCTTAACATCACATTTAATTGGTAAAAGCCTATCCTCATAATCTTTCATCAGTCTTTCCAGTTGGTCAGTTTCCAAGTCCAGAACAGATACCTGACAGCCATCTGTAAGTAACTGCTTAACCATATAGTACCCAATCCCCTGATTTGCTCCTGTAACCAATATCTTCTTCATCTTTGTTACACCTCTCATTTTAAGTCATGAATAGTATCTTGATGATTACCTTAGCTAAGTATCTGTAACACGCTTCTCTTTATAAGAAAATTCTTTTTCAAAAATCTCCAGTTCCTCTTTATCTACCTGAAAAATCTTATTTTCTTTCTCCTGGTAAATCCATCCATTGTCTTCCCAATGCTTTCTGTCAGCTGGATTCCAGGGATTATTTTTCTGCTGCATTCTCATTATATTAAACATAATCTTCCATTTTAATCCTGGATTGACTTTACCTTCCTTTTTCAATATCTTTTTTGAAATTTCATCTGCCTTCTTAACTATTTTTTCTTTCTTTTCAGGCTTTACTCCATTCCAGTTCATGGCGGCAACAGCCTCTGACACTGTGTATATTTTCGATAT
Source organism: Clostridiaceae bacterium (assembly GCA_040217795.1). GTDB lineage: Bacteria > Bacillota > Clostridia > Clostridiales > Clostridiaceae > Clostridium_T. The sequence goes on along the minus strand of JBEHWK010000034.1, from coordinate 15,991 downwards.
TCCCCACCAGAACATATGCTTCTTTATACTTTTTGCAGTCCCGGATGCCCCAACGCCTGCTGTAGTGGAAATTGCAATGCCGATTTTATTATTCATTGAAGGATGAGGTCTGTGTGATATCCATCTGTATGCCATGTGGTCAAAAAATGTTTTTAACTGCCCGGACATTCCCATGCAGTAGTTAGGTGACTCCGCTATTACAACATCTGCACTCTCAATCGCTTCTATGATAGGCTGTACCTCTTTACTGTGGGGACACATTTCTTCACTTTTAAGAACACAAGTATAACATCCTATACATGAACTTATGTTATTTGTCTGAAACTCTGAAACTTCATCTTCACTTGTTGCCAATCTGTCTATGAACAATTTTGCTATATTATAAGTGCTTCCTTTGTGACTTTGACCATGTATAACAGCAATTTTCATAAATCCATCTCCTATTCATAGTAATTGTGAGTTCCTAATTTCATTATCTTTCAATTATATATACCTTCTTTCCTTAAACCCACTGTAATTCCATTATATAGATAACCCCAACACATTTCAAACTATTGCAACAATTAGACAAAGGAGCTTAGGTGTATTTTTTCAACCTTCAAGCACCCATAACACCCCTGGGGCAATGTCATCAAGTTAGCATTCAAATAACTTACAATTCAAAAAATCAAACCGTAAAATCTGTATCAAGTAACTTTGAACTTCAGATTTTGCGGTTTCTTTGTCTTAAATATTTGATTTTGAAAGTACTTTACAGAAATCTCATGCATATCTTAATGTATTTATTGCAACCTAACTAAGCCTTTAGTCATTATGACATAAAAGCTTGTACATTCTTTCAATTATATTATTTTATAAGCATCTTTTTCTGTTTAATGAGTACTTATTTGCTCGTTCTCCAGCTTTTCTGTTAAAATTCCTTTCGGGTCGGATTGGTATCATATTCCTAGATATTTCATTCATAATTTGCTTAAGTATCATTGAACGCTTCCGAGGCCTGCCCTCGAGTAACATTAGTATTAGCGAATCCTTTAGTTTTCCTATGAGAACATTAGTATTAACTTTATATTCATACTTTAAATTCTTATCTTTATTTTTATCTGATATCAGCCTGTCTGCATCTTTCTTAGCTAATGACACCATGTTTGCCAAGTACATAGTTGCATAAAAGTCCTGCTCTATCGCAATTGGTGTTTCGCCAGTAAAGTTCTCAATTTGCATCTTACTTTTCAGTTCATTGTATTTGACTTCTATTCCCCAACGTTTAAAATAAATTTCTTTAAAGTCTGACACAGTAAAGGTTTCATCAAAAATATTCGTGATTAGTGTTTCTGTTATTCCTGATTTCAGATCAAACTTTAAAACTCTCATTTTCAGTATTTTATCTTTATATTTAACTTCCAAGACCTGATCTGAATTAGGTGCATTAACAACAACCTTTAAAAAAGCTGTACTTACACGCATAACGTATTTTATATGATTTTTTTCAAGGAATTGTACAAAATCCCTTGAAGGATACCCTCTGTCAAATAATATTAAGTCCTTGCTAGTTCCTAATTCACTTAAATGATTAATTAAATCTTCAGCAACGGCTCTTTCACTTGAACCATAATGCCCAATCTTTGAACTTAAAATCATATCATTCTCAACATCATAAAGCGCGGATGCTCGTGCACGAGCGACTTGGATCGATTGGTTTTTTACATATCCAAATTCTTTTCTTAAATTTTCGGTATTGTTTAATTCCAGTACTATTCCGTCAATACTCAATACTCTATAACCTCGATACTTCTTAAAATCAGTATCGCTGTAAAACCACTTAAGTATTTCATCCGACATCTTAATAAACGCCTTAGGAGAAATTTTTTGCCGAGCCTGTGAGAAAGCTTGCTTTGTTACATTTATGTCGTTTCCCTTTACTTTAGCAAAGAAATCATCTAATTCAAGCTGTAGGCTCTTTTTAACAAAGTTTAAAATAAACAATAATATATTCTTAAAATCCATTTTATTGTTTCCTATTCTTGTGAAATACGTTTCTTTCATTCTTGTTTCACACAGAAACATTATATCATTTATTAGTTCATCAGTTATTCTTATTCCTTCTTTTAGATAGCTTTTTGTTTTCAAAAAAATCACCCCGTCGATTAAGTTATACCAATAAAAAGGTATCCTTATCGATTATTGGGGCGATTCTGAAAAGTCAAGCTTTTTCTTATATATTTACTTAGTTATTTTCCATTTTGTGTATTCTTATTTTTATGACATTGCCCCTGGGGTGTTGTGATACAACGAGAAAGCCTTTGAAATCAGGGGCTTTCGTTATTTTTTCTGAGTTAGAATAACAGCAGTAGAAATTATTGACTGGATTTGAGTAGTGAGATAAATAATATTTAGTATATAATGATATTAATAGGAGGCAATAGTATATTTTCAAGAATTAACCTGAGGTTATATGTGGGAGGGATTGCATATGAATGTTATAGAAATTAACAATCTTACTAAATACTATGGCAAGTCCAGAGGAATCATTGATGTGAGTTTCAATGTTGAAGAAGGTGAGATTTTTGGCTTTATCGGGCCTAATGGGGCAGGTAAGTCGACTCTCATCAGGACTTTGCTGTCTTTGATTTATCCTACCAGCGGAAGCGCGGCAATCTTTGGCAAGGATTGCATTAAGTATGCTCCTGAAATTGCCAGAGAAGTGGGCTATTTACCTTCTGAAGTGTATTATTACGACAAGATGAAGGTTATTGACCTGTTAAAATATTCAGCGAGCTTCTATAAAAAGGATTGCAGCAAGAGAATAAAAGAACTTGCGGAAATATTGGACCTGGATTTGAACAAGAAAATTGATGATTTGTCTTACGGAAACAAAAAAAAGGTTGGAATAGTTCAGGGGCTGCTTCATGAGCCTAAGCTGATCATTCTGGATGAACCTACCGGAGGACTTGACCCGTTGATGCAGCAGAAATTCTTTGATCTGCTTTTTGAAGAAAACAGGAAAGGTGCAACCATTTTTTTATCCTCCCATGTTTTAACCGAGGTTCAGAGGCTGTGCAGCCGTGTTGCAATAATCAAGGAAGGCAGAATCATCAAGCTGGAAAAGATGAGTAATTTGAGAGAAAACAACTACAAAAAGTTCAGGGTTGAAACAAAAGAGGAAATTGCAAAGGAATATTTTAATCTGGCAGGTGTAAGTAACCTTGAGATAGAGAGCAGTAAGATAAGCTTCTTATATAAGGGCAATGTCAATCTTATTATGAAGAAGCTTTCAGATATAGAACTATCCAATATCGGCATCGAGGAGCCAAGCCTTGAGGAAATATTTATGCACTATTATGAAAAGGAAGTGTGATGATCATGAATATATTCAGGCATGAACTTAAATCATACCGAAATTCCATTATAGGCTGGGCAGTATCAATGACCCTTTTGGCAGTGGTATATATTTATATTTTTAAAGGACTTGGCAGTGAGATTGAAAACTTTAAGGCTTTTCTGAATAACATGCCGGATGCTGTGAAAAAGGCCTTCAATATACTGGTTGACAGTATTTCCACCCTTGAGGGATTTTACTCTTTTGTTTTCTCATTTGTTATATTATGCGGTGCAATTCAGGCTATGAATCTGGGAATAGCCATTCTTTCAAAAGAGCTGCGTGATAAAACTGCAGATTTTTTAATGACAAAGCCTGTAAGCCGGGTTCAAATAATGACCTCCAAGCTCATGGCCGCCTTTTCCGCTTTGGTTATCACAAATGTCATTTATCTTGGTTTGACCATTTCAGCAGCCATGGTTATAGTTGGTACATTTAATGTGAAAATATTTTTCCTTATATCTCTAACCATGTTTTTTATTCAACTGGTATTTATGGCTCTGGGCATTCTTATTTCAGTTATTGTGGGAAAAATTAAATCGGTGATATCAATATCCCTGAGCACTGTATTCGGATTCTACATCTTAGGTTCTCTTGGATCCATAGTTGGAGAAGAAAGAGTCAGGTATCTTTCCCCCTTCAGATTTTTTGATACGGCATATATTATCGAGCATGCTTCATATGAGATGTCTTATGTAGTAATTGCCATTGTCTTCATGGTTGCAGCCATTGCAGGAAGCTATTCCATATACCTGAAAAAAGACATTCAGGCAGTTTAGGGGGGGATAAGGGATGAATATTTTTTTTAGAGAATTAAAAGCTCACAGAAAATCACTTATCATTTGGAGTATTGCCATGATTTTTGTGATATTATCCTCAGTGGGCAAATATACTGCATACACTCAAACTGGACAATCAATGAATGAATTGCTGTCACAAATTCCAAGCTCCATTAAGGGGGTATTGGGTATGGGTAATTTTGACCTGACAAAAGCCAGCGGATTTTATGGCATGGCATATCTGTATCTTCTTTTGATGGCTACTGTCCATGCTTCTTTGCTGGGAACCGACATCATTTCAAAGGAAGAGCGGGATAAAACCACGGAGTTTTTGATGGTTAAACCTGTTTCAAGATGCAAAGTGATTACAGCGAAGCTTCTTGCTTCACTTGTTAATATAGTGATATTCAATATAGTAACGCTGGTTTCTTCAGTTGCACTTATGGGCAAATACGGCAATGGAGAGGATATAAACGGTGAAATATTCATATTGATGGCAGGAATGTTTATTTTACAGCTGATATTCCTGGTAATAGGTACTGCAGCGGCAGCTGTAAGCAGAAGGCCAAGATCTGCTGCCTCAGTGGCTACGACAATTCTGGTGGTCACATTCATTATTTCTTCCATAATCAATATGAGGAGCAGCCTTTCCATACTGAAGTACATCACTCCTTTTGAGTATTTCAAGGCTGAAAGGTTATTGAATGGAGGAGGATTTGAACCGGCGTTTCTTATTCTGTCATCTGTAATAATCAGTGTGCTGGTATTTGTTACTTATGCATGCTATAAAAGAAGAGATTTGAATGTTTAATAATGGTCAGTACGTCCCAAAGAGCATCTGTTTAGCCGGCAGGTGTTCTTTTCCTTTTTAAAAAGAAATATGAAAGAAAAAAGTTATACCTGGTCAACTTTTATTTATAAATAAAAATTGGTAAAATGGTAACAACGGTCTAAAGTGCATAAGAGTGACCCACAATGCATTTCAGAGAAGAATATATAAATATAAGAACATATCTTCATGTAAATATATAGCAAAAATGAGGGTTTGAGAGGAATCAGCCATAAAACACATAAAAAAGAGGAGAGCAGAAAATCACCGTCTTGAAACAGAAATATTTAAAGGAAAGAGGAATAATAATGATGTCTAAATATGAAAAAGATATTTTACCATTTGTAGAGGATTTTGATACCTTCATAAATTATATTTTGGGAAAAGATCCGGATTTATCAAACAGAACTCAGGTTTTAGGCAAAAACCACTGTTTTGAATTAAATTCACAGCTGCATTTTCAGAGAAATGCAATAAAAGCAAGTTATAATCAAGATAAATACATAGCTATAGATTTCTTTTTTTCATTGGCAGTTGAAAGCAGATTGTTTTTAATACAGATTAATGGTAAAAATAAGTTTAAACTGGTAAAAACAGATTTTTTAGAGGAATTCATAAATTTAAATATTTATGAAAAATATGCATTTATGCTTGGGATTTTCTGGACAACATATGATTTTGAGGAAGAATTAAATTATGATATTTCTGAGTTTTTCCGGCTCCTAAATGCAATTGGCAGAACTAATGGCCGTAGAAAAAAACTTGAAAGCGGTATTGGTTATGGAGGTTTATTTTCATATCATTCCAAGACTATCAGAATATTAAGAATGCTGGGAATATGTGAATTAGAGCTTGAAGATAGTGTAAAAAATAAAAATCAGGACTCCATAAAAAGCATTATGCCCACAGACTTTGGCAGAGAAATAAGTAAAGCATTAATAAAAGCTTTAGATTATGCAAATATTGAAGATTATATGATAGATATTTTAAAAGAACGATTAAATATCAAAAATAGTGAAGAGGATAAAACCTTTATTGAACTTATAGCAACTGTTTTCGAACCTGGATTAATTAATAAAACTGTGAATTGCAATATTGAAATTAATAGAAAAGGAACTTATATTTTAAAAGTTTCATTACATAAGAATCTTTGGAGAATGCTTAAGGTACCTCACGATACTACATTTCATGAATTGCATTTAATGATTCAGGAGGTTTTTGATTTTGATAATGATCATATGTATGCTTTTTACACTGGCACAAGTTACAGGAATGGAACAGAGTTTTATTCAGCTAATCCATTCGGCGAAAGTGATGAATATGAAGATTTAACTATAGAGGAAGCTGAGATTTATAAAGGGCAGCAGTTTGTATATATATTTGACTTCGGTGATATGTGGGAATTTAAAATACAAGTAATGGATTTTATAGAAAATGAAGAAGCAGATCCCCAAATCATTGAGAGCAAAGGAAAATCACCGCAGCAGTATCCTGATTGGGAGTAGATAAATATCAAATTGGTTAACTTTCTTTGATATATAAAATTTGGTAACATAGGGATAAGGATTAAATTTGAAATATGCAATCAAAAGAGCGGTGGTGATAATCATAAATAATCATTTATTCAACCTTATTCCGGATAATTTATTCTCTCCTTTAGCTTCAGCCAACAGATACCTATATGCTGATATTATTTTTATAACATATAAAATGGTTCAGGGTGGTTTGTCCTATGGAATAGACAGGGATATTCTGGTTGATGAAATAGAGGGAATGTTAAGAGATAGAAACTTGGAAAATCTTGATGCGGAGCTGGGAGAAGCATCTTCTTCCATCAAGGACAAAGCAGGAAGTTTGATAAGAAAACTTACAGAATACGGCTGGTTCTATAAGGAGACCACAAATAACTATAAGGAAATTATTAATTTTAATGATTATGCTGTAATAATAATAGATGCCCTGCAGAAGATTATCAATAAGGAAAGCCTGGAATATCAGGGGAATATTATTTCTATCTATCACTTGTTATATTCTACAGAAAATATAGATAACGGGATTCTTCTTAAACAGGTTTTTGAAAATACCAGGGAGATCCTTGGAGCTTTGAAGACTTTAAATGCAAATATTAAAAAATATATTGATGCACTGACTAAGCAGCAGTCTCCTGAAGAGATAATGGAGGCGCTGTTTAAAGACTATATGATTAACATAATAGATAAGTCTTATCACAGGCTTAGAACCTCAGACAATATATCAAAATACAGGCCCAAGATAATCTTGAAGCTTGAAGAGTTAAGTTGTGATGAGAATTTTATTGCTTCCGCCTCAAGGTTTTATCAGGAGGAAGAAAATCTGAAGAGTCTGGAGGAAGGGGAAGAAAAGGTAGTAAATATCCTGCAGGAGGTTATTTATGCTTTTAATAATCTGGATGACATCATGGAGGAGATTGACAGCAAGAATTCCAAGTATCAGAGAGCTGCTGTTATGAGAGCCAAATTTCTGCTTAACAATTCCAGGGATCTGGTAGGGCAGGTGAAGAGGATTCTCCAGTTTGCTGCAGACAGCTTTAAGGATGCGGAGATGAAGCTTACTGAGGATACTATGGAGGATATTACTGATCTTTTTACATTATATATCCATGGATACATAGACAGCAGTTCTCTATATACAGCCAATGAGGGTAAAAAATCCTTCGCACCTGATGCGCTGCTTATTAAGGAAATTTCTCCTGAGGAAAGAAATAAACGACTGGAGGAATTCAGAAAAAAACAGGAGAAGAAGTATTCTTTGGATAAAGTCAATAAAATAGTCTTGGAGCTATTGAATGACAAGGATATGATATTTGCAAGCGAGGCTGGAATAAACACCGTTGAGGATTTTGTGAAGATTATTTATATAAGGCTTTATGGTTCCTCTGTATTGGCAAAATACAGTCTCAGGAAAAGAAAAGATATTGTGAACATCAACGGATATAGCTTTAAGAATTTTGAAATCTGGAGGAAGAAATAACTTGAGAGTAGAAGAATTTAATATTAAAAATAAAGAAACTTTTAAAAAGGTATGCAATAAGCTGTTGAGTGTATGCTTTATATGCAAGAAAAAAGAGGATACAAAAAGTGAATATTATTTTATAGAAAGTAATTTGGAGCCGTTAAATGAGTATCTGGACCTGTTGGGCTATGAAATTGAGCTTAATAAATCTATGGGGGTTGCCCAGCTTACAAATAAATTCAACAATAACAAGGTGAATTTAAAGCTTATAGACAGCATTATGCTTTTGATACTCAGGATACTTTACCATGAGAAGATGGAGGAACTGAGTCTTGCAGAGGATATCATGATACAGATATCCGATATTCAGGATAAATTTCTGGCTTTGGAGTTTCAGGATAAGATTGTTGATAAGACAAAGCTTCTTGAATCCTTAAGAACATTAAAGAAATTCAACATAATACAAAATCTTGACTCCAACATGACGTTGGGAGATTCCAGAATAATAATATATCCGTCGATACTTATGGCTGTAAGAATGGAGGATATTACGAAGGTATATGAAAAATTGAACACCTATAAGAGAAAGGAGGTTAAGGAAGATGAAGAAACTGACGGGGATGAGACTTATTAACTGGCATGCCTTCGTAGATGAATCAATAGATATAAATAATTCTGTATTGCTTTCAGGAGAAAACGGGGCAGGAAAATCTACTGTACTTGATGCAATACAGTTTGTTTTAACCTGCAGCAAGACTCATTTTAATAAAGCTGCAAATGAAAATTCCAAAAGAAATCTTACCGGCTATGTAAGATACAAGATTGGGAGGGAAGGCAGTGAATATCTCAGGAACGGTGACATAACATCCCATATAGCCCTTGAGTTTTACGAAGAAAGCAGAAAAAATTACTTTGTGATAGGGGCAGTGATCGATTCTTCCTCTGAAACCTCTGAAAAAGTAATGTTCTATAGAATTGAAAAAAATACATTGAGTGATTTGAGCTGCATAGATAACGGGATACCGTCAGATATCTCAAAGTTCAGACTTTCCCATAGAAACAAGAGCATTCAGGCTTACACAAACTACGGAGACGCACGAAAAGACTTTCTTAACAAGTTTGGCAGAATAGGTGATAAATTTAATGAGCTTTTGCCTAAGGCTTTGGCATTTAAGCCCATTACAGATGTTAAGGATTTTGTTTACCAGTATATATTGGAAGAAAAGGAACTGAGCATAGACAACCTCAGGGAAAATATAAGAACTTATAAAGAGTGCCAGGAGCTGGTTGATGATGTAAGAAGAAGGCTGGAAAAGCTTGAAAAAATCAAAAACAGCTATGAAGAGTACCAAAAGGCAGTGAGCAATGTAAATCTTCATTCTTTCATAATAGATATTACTGAAAGAGAGATAGTGAAGGAAGAAATAAAGCTGCTGGAAGAAAAGATTAAGAAAACAGAAAATGAAATAAGCATAAAGGAAAAGTATCAGGGAGAGCTTAATAACAGAATAGCCCATAAAGAGGATGTCAGAAATAATATTCAGACAACATTAAATACAAATGACAATTTTATAGCTTTAAATGATATAAACAGAAAGATAACTGAAAAGAAAAGCACTTTAGAGAGGATAGACAGGAAGAAAAAAGAATTTATAAATAAGCTGAAGGAAGAAGAAAGAAGACTTCAAAAATTGAGAGAGCTTGGAATAGAGTCAGTTGATATTAATACCTTCTTAAGCTTCTCTAAAAATATCATTGAAGAATTGGAGGGCTTCACAAACCTTGCAAAATCTTTATATGAAAAACTGGATAACAGAAAAGACACTTCTTTAATGGAACAGGCAAAATACCAGTTTGAAATTACCAGAAAAAATCAGGAGCTTAAGGAAGCGGATGAGAGTATAAAGGAGCTTGAAAAGAGAAATCTTCAGTATCCGCAGAATGTAACAATTCTCAAACAAGAGATATCAAATGATTTTAAGCTTTTAGGAATAAAGGATGAGCCGAAAATCCTGTGTGAAGTTTTGGAGATTACAGATCCAAAGTGGAAAAATGCTGTTGAAGGATATCTGAACACTCAGAGATTCTATCTTTTAGTGGAAGGAAGCAACTTTGATAAGGCTCTTTCTGTATATGACAGATTAAAAAGAAAGAACGGGCTGCATTCCGTAGGACTGATAAATACATTGAAGCTTGATAATTATGATGAGGTTCATGTTAATTCCCTGGGGGCAGTGGTTTCCTCAAAAAGCAGAGATGCAAAGAGATTTATCAACATGATTTTAGGTAAGGTAACAAGAGAGGAAGATATAGACAAACTTAAACAACATAGAACTGCCATCACTCCTGAATGTATGGTTTATAAGAATCATGTGGCAAGAGCCATAGATCCTGAGGTTTACAGAAGACCTTATATAGGGGAGGAAGCATACAAAATTCAGCTTGAGGAATTTAAAGAAAAAAGAGAAATTCTAAAAAACACCATTAGTGAACTGTCAGAAAAGAAAAAGGACCTGGAAAAAGAAATAAACATTATCAAAGAAAACAAGTTGGACAGAATAAGTGAAGACGCCTATATTGTAAGAGAAGAAAAGCTGGAAATGTCAGCTTTGGAGTCCCTGTTAAATGAAAAAGAAAGCCTAAGCAAGGATAATACCTTTATAGAGCTGAGTTTGAAATTAGAGGAAGTAAAAAAGGAAATTGAAAAGCTTAATTCTGAAAAGGATGAAATTATAAAAAACATAGCCTCATGGGAAAGCGATGTGAGGCATTATAATGAAAATAAGGACAGAAAAAATTATTATCTGGAAAGAAAAGAAGAAGATTTAAAAGGGCTTGCTTTACAAAATGCAGCTGTGTTTGAAGAAGCTGAAAGAAGAGTGGAGCTGGAGAGAAAAACAAGAGCATTGGAAGTCATTAAAAACAGTTTTACCATCTCAAGAAATAACAATGAATCAAGAAGAGTAAACAGGCTTCAGGAACTGAAAGAAATACAATTTCAATATAACAGGGATTATGAATTTGGCGCAGCATACGGAGAAGAGGGAATTAAAAGTTTCCTGGCTGAATTTGAAAAGCTCAGAAAAAGCACCATCATAGAATATGAGGATAATGTTAAGAAGGCTAAAGAACGAGCTGAACAGGAATTCAGGGAACATTTCATATCAAGAATAAACGAGAATATATCTGTTGCAAAAAAAGAATTCAGAGAGTTAAACAAAGCTCTTACAGGTGTTAAATTCGGCAGTGAAGAATATGAGTTTAAAATTGAAAAAAGTAAAGATGCCAGGATCAACAAGTATTATGAAATGATAACCGATGACAGGAATTTAGGGGAAGGGTATACACTATTTACCCAGGAATATGAAGACAGATATAAAGAGGTTTTAGAGGAGCTTTTTGATAAACTTACCATAGACGGGGAAAAAGAAGACCAGGAGCTTAAAAAATTCACAGATTACAGGACCTATATGAATTACGATATAAAAATAAAGCATTCAAACGGAGAACATTCATTATTTTCAAAGGTGTGCAAAGAGAAAAGCGGAGGAGAAACCCAGACCCCTTACTATGTGGCCATGGCAGCATCCTTTAAGCAGCTTTACTCAATGCCTACAAATTCAGAACCTATAGGGCTGATACTGTTTGATGAAGCCTTTGACAAAATGGATGAAAATAGAATCGTAGCCATGATGGAATTCTTCAACAAACTTCCGCTTCAGCTGATAATAGCGGCACCGCCGCAAAAGATAGATACCATTGCACCTTTTGTAAATACTGTTTTATTAACTATTAAAGGGGAAGACTACAGCTTAATCGAGGGATATAAGAATGAAAAAGTACAAGGAAGAAATACTTAATAATCTGATTAATCAATATGAAAGAAGTTCTCTATATAAGGGAACTTCTCAGAATACAAGAAAAATATCCTTAAATGTTACACCAAAAACTCTTAAGGATTATTTCGACGAGACTGATTATCTGAAAAAAGAGGAAATAGACCAAGGTGCAAAGGAGCTGCAGGCTCTTAATCTCATCACTATAGAATATGGAAAAGGCTATGAAAGCCATCTGATGAAAAAAATAAATTTAAATTTAAGCACTTTGGAGGATGTCTATAAATTCCTCAACAGAATCCCAAAACTAAATAATGAAGAGCAGTGTAGTTTTCTTCTGAAGAAGTATGAAAAAGAAGAATCTATTCTCGGTGAGTTTTGCAGGAGGATGATTGAAAGATTAGAAGAAAAAGCATCCGTAAAAAAGTATCTGGATATTGAAAACCTGAATGAATGCAATAATATACTGCTGGCACTTAAAAATGTAACAGTTCAGGAAGATGAAATCTTCAAAAGGAACTTCTCCATGAAGGTATTTGGAGATTCCAAGAAATTTGAAGCCATTGAAGGAAAGGTTCTGAGGATATTAAAGGACTTCTCAAATGAAGATACTCTGACTCTGGAAGAGTTAAATATACTTAGCAACCCAAGCTATGTCCATTTCAAAGGAAATGCAAAAATAAAACTGAATAATACTCTTTTAGATATATCAGAATTGAAATTTGGCATTGGCATAAGTTCAATGGAACTGAAAGAAATAGAAAATATAGAGATTGATAATTCAAAGATAATAACCATAGAAAATCTCACTACATTCAATACCTTTAAGGAACCTGATTATTTCAGCATATATCTGGGAGGTTTCCACAACAAGGCAAGACGGGAGCTCCTTAAGAAAATCAAACTGAATAACCAGTCAAAAACCTTCTGTCATTTTGGCGATATAGATTGCGGCGGATTTAAAATTCTTAAGCATTTAATAGAGAAAACCGGAATAGATTTTATGGCGTATAATATGGATTTGAAAACATTAATGGAAGGCAGAAGCTTTTGCAAAGAGCTGACACAGAATGACAGAAAGACTTTAGAAGAAATGCTTAAGGATGATTTTTACAAAAAGTTTTCAGAGGTCTTTAAATATATGCTTGAAGAAAATGTGAAGCTGGAGCAGGAGTGGTTTGGGTAGATTGGATTTGTATAAGTTAATCGGCAAATAGACTGGCAAACCTTTGTTTCAAGTAATATAAGAATAAATGTTTAGTTGATTTTGAAGCAGATATTTATCTGACAGGTTCAAATTCCAGGTTGTTGTTATTGCCGATCAGTCCTTGAAGTATTCTGTTATGGGTTATAAAGACAGGGATATTTCAGGAGTCCTCGAAAATATTATTATGCTGGAATTAAAAAGAAGAGGGTATAGTGTTTTTGTAGGTAAGTTGGACAATAAGGAAATAGACTTTATTGCTGAAAAAAAAGAGCAGAAAGTTTATGTACAGGTTTCTTATCTATTGGGAGATTCTAAGGAAACAATAGACAGGGAATTCAATGCCTTACTGGAAGTAAGAGACCATTATCCTAAATATGTTGTAACTATGGATGAGTTTTGGAGTGACAATATTCAGCGGATAAAGCACAAGAATCTTGCAGATTTCCTCCTGATGGATGAGTATTGATGCTGCCGGAATAATTCTCCTGAAGAGTATCTGTTTTGCCGGCAGGTGCTCTTTTCTATTTTTCAAAAGAAAATTATGGAAACAGTAATGTATATAATTAGTCTTCCAAAAGTAACATTGAGTACTTAATGTTCATATCGTGTTATTAAGGAGTTGATTATATATGGCAATAAGACACTATGTTTTACTGGCGACCGATGGTTTTATTTGGTTACCAAAAGCACCTGATATTACTTGCCCGCCAAATACACCTGATTCATGCCCTGGCCCTGGTTCATGCCCTGATTTGGGCCCTGATTTCTGCCGTGAAGATAGACAATTAGTTTATGTTTTTGGTTTTACTGGTGGACTTTATCAGGTCATAGATAGATGTAATGTGGAGTATGAGAACTGTGCGCTTGATTGGACGGATTGTAGCAATAGGCAGTCTTTATTTAATTTAAGAGGTAAGGCAACAGTCCCAGCTCCTATGATTTGGGGAGAAGTTGGAGACCGAATTTATATTACACTTATTAACCTCGGTATGAAGTGCAGACCAGATCTAATGGACCCACACACTGTGCATCTTCATGGAGCACATGTAGCAACACAACTAGATGGTTTTCCAGAGACATCCTTTGGAGTACCCATGTGGATGGATCCGAAAGAAGAACCACCTAATGCAACTTATTTCTTTGAACCTGAACATCCGGGAACCTATATGTATCATTGTCATGTAGAGGCTTCTGAACACGTTCAGATGGGGATGTATGGAGCATTAGTTATCTATCCTTCAAAGAAGAGTCTAGAAAAAGCAGGTATTACTCAAGATAAAAAAGGAACATGGTATTTAGACTGTGAGTGTCAACATCAGATTCCAACAACTGCTACTAATAGAAACTTTGCCTATAATGATATAAACACCTATTTTGATAAAGAGTATGTAATGCTGTTATCAGATGTTGATAATGTTTGGCATGAAGCAGTAAGAACAGCGGATCCAAATTTCAATGCAGTGGATTATAAACCAAATTATTGGCTTGTTAATGGTCGTGCATTTCCAGACACATTGCTTCCACACCCTCAAACATCTCCATCAGATAGTAATTCAAATTTGACACAAATTAATTATGAATCATATGTTCATATAGCAACAAATGAAAAGTTCTTATTAAGGATGATTAATTTAGGTTATCAGGTTGTTCCTTGGCACATTCACGGATGGCATTTCACAGTTGTCGGTAAAGACGCTCACCCAAGTCCATTCCTTAAGATTGCTGCTAAGTTAAATCATTTAGAATGTAATGGCCATATGGAGCATATGGATCATGAATTGCAGAACATGGGATTTACAGCAACTATAGGTTCCGGAGAGACTTATGACTTACTATTAACAGCTGAAGATAAGAGACCAATATACAGAGAATATATTGTTAATGGCCAAAATAAAATTCCATCACTTTGCTGTCAATTAGCTAAGTTAGATCCTGAAGCAATTGCTGACATTCCTACAGAACCAGTTAATTGCTTAAATCCTGATACTGTAAACTATATTGATATATGTCAAGGAATTGAGGGTGATGATAAGTTTTTTCCACAGTTCTATCCAGCTCACAATCATGATGACTATAAAGTTACAAATGATGGGGTTTATCCAGGAGGCCAGCTGATTTTTATTCAAACTGATGCACCAAAAGAATGTTATGAAAATGATGTTAATATAAATAGTGATCCTGAGAATGGTAGTATTTAGACATTAATATTGATTGGATAAAATAAGGGGCCCTATTTTGAATAGGGACCCTTGATTAGGCAGGTGGTTTTAGTTGAAGGTTATAAAATGGCTAATGAAGATATGGTACTTGCTAACTTATAGATTTAAAAGAGAAAAACTGTATATTATAAAGGCTCAACTAAGCGGAGAGGGGAGTTTCATTGATATTAGATATAGACTAACCAGACCTGATCTGGTGAAAGGCAGAGAGCATATATATTTAGTTGATGAAAAAAGTGGGAAAAAATTTTATCTGATGAAACTTCCCAGGTATGGAACAATACAAACAAAACATCGTAGATATCAATGTACAGGGATATTACTATTCCGAAATTTAGAGAACAGGATAAAATCAGGATCAAAGATTACATTAGTATTTGGAAAGTTAGAAGTAAAAGATATAATAATAAAATAATAAACTATGCCTATAAACTGATTTTGGGTATAGTTTTTTTGTATAATATATTTTTGCGAAAATATTTATTTCTGAGAAAAAGGATCACGCAAAATTAATCGCCAATTAGGGTGCGACTGAAAAGTATCTTAAAAGCAAATGTTTTCCCCAAAGAGTATCTGTTTAGCCGGCAGATGCTCTTTTCCACTTTTCAAAAAAATTTATGGAAACAGTGAAGAAATTGCAAAACAAAGCTTGAAAATATGACAAGATTCGAGTGATACCGAATACAATTTTCCATTTTGTCTTTCAATATGCAGTAATTCCTGCAAAAAAATTAAATAATGACTTGACGAATTA
>JBEHWK010000033.1:0-26600 GCA_040217795.1 Clostridiaceae bacterium | reverse complement strand
CCAGCGTTCGTCCTGAGCCAGGATCAAACTCTCAATTTGAAAGCTTAATCTAACTCAAAAGATTACGTTGACTTAAGTTTATTTCTAAATCTTACTTCTTATTCCTCTGTTTAATTTTCAAAGACCAATTTGTTTGTTTTGCCTCTGCTCTCTCGCAGCGACAAGTAGTATCTTACCATGGCTAAAATATAAAGTCAACACTTTTTATAAACATTTTTATAAAAAAATTATCAAGGCGATTATAAGCCGTCGACTTCGTTCTCCCATCTGCCTTGACCAATGCATACGAAGAAAGTCTTGCAGGCAACTATTTTATTTTTTATCGTATAGTAAAGTTCATTCTTTCCTATACGATAAAAATGCAAGGGGTACAGGGGCATTTGTGTTCCCTAACCTTAAGATAGGCATAAAGATTAATAATCTTTATGAGCCTGCAGAGCCCCCGCCCAGAGGACTCAGACACGAAGTATCGTGGAAGGGTTAAAGACCTAAATGGTCTTTAACGGGCTATGCCCAGCCGGAACGGGAAAGACCTAAATGGTCTTTAACGGGCTATAGCCCCGCCGGGACGAGAAAGACCTAAATGGTCTTTAACGAGCTACAACCCAGGCCGGTACGGACACACGGTCCCCTAGTGAAAGTGACGAAGCCACTATTTTTACTCTTTAGGAGCTGAAACTGAATTACTTATAATCAGGTATATCTTAAGTTATCCATACTCCATAAATTTCATAATTTAATAAAGAGTAAAAATAAAATACTTATAGGATATAGTCTTCTGTATAGCAATTATAAGAGACTGAAGCTTCAGATGACTCCAGTCTCTTAAGTTGCTTTAAGCTAAATCTTCTCTACATTTATAGCTTGCGGTCCTCTATCTTTCTGTACTATATCAAAAGCTACAGCCTCTCCTTCATGAAGTTCCTTGTCTCCGGATTTTTCCTTAACTTGTGAAAAATGAACAAATACGTCATTTCCATCATCTGCAGAAATAAATCCATATCCTCTTTTAGAGTCGAACCATTTAACTATCCCATTAATCATTTAATTAAGACCTCCAGAAAAATATTTCATTAGCTAATTTGCCCAATAATATTTTCTTTATTCTTTCTATTATTATTTTAATCTGGAGTTTTATTACATCTTAGCCTTAATTTCTTCTGCATTCAATTAAAATTACTTTGAATTACGATTTATGGATTCTATTATTATAAGAGCTGTGTCTTCAATTGCTCTTTGAGTTACATCTATGGTCTTGCATCCCACCCTCTTCATTATCTTTTCTGCAAAATCAAATTCCTCCAAAATTCTAGAATCGCTTGCATACTCAATATTGGCAGGTATTCTCTCATATTTTATCAGCCTTTTTTTCCTGATTTCAATAAGCTGCATCGGATTTATAACAAGCCCGAATATCTTTTTCTTATCTATTTCAAACAGCTCATCAGGTACCCCTACTTCTGGAACCAATGGTATATTAATTGCCTTGATTCCTTTGTTTGCAAGATACATGCACAACGGTGTCTTTGATGTCCTAGACAAGCCTAATAAGACTACATCTGCATTTTTAAGGCCTCTGTAATCCTTACTATCATCATATTGCATAGCAAATTCCATAGCTTCAATTCGTTTAAAATATATTTCATCAGTCTTCCACATAGCACCAGGGTTGTACTCCGGCACTGTATTAAGTAAACTTGCAGCCACGTTGATTATTGGTCCTAAAATGTTTATTATATTAATATTTCTCTCTACACATTTCTGAGTTAAAAATTCTCTTACATTCACAGTGATGACTGTAGATACTACAACACATGGTTTTTCACCACTCTCTATAATCCTTATTGTATCATCAACATCTTCTAACGTCTTTACATAAGGAATTCTTTTAACTTCAACTTGTTCCCTAAACTGACTTGCTGTAGCTGTAGCAACTTGTGCCGCTGTTTCACCTATAGAGTCGGATATTGCATAAATCGTTAACATCTTTAACACTCCTCTCTTCTGCTACCCTTTATAAGTTATAATTTAATTCTATATTAATATAATGCAAGGTTCAACAATAACATCTTTTTAAATACCTTAAAGATAACTCTCATTTATGATATAATAACACCATATGCGAATTTGGAGGGTTATTTTATGAACAAGGATAGACTTTTAGCTGTTGGAACACTTCCAACTATGTGGATTATATATTTTATTTTTGAACTTATTACCGGGAGGATACATGACACCTTCACAGTTATGATGAATTTAGTGACAGCCGCTTTATTCGCCTTGATAGGCCTTTTTGCATATAAAGTAGGCATGAAAAATTCATCCGGCTTCAAAAACAAAAAATTGTGGGTTATATTTGTAATATTGTTTTTAATCGAACAAGGATCTAAACTTATTATAAAGTTGAAGTTCTTCGACTATAATTTTATATTGATTAAAGATTTCTTGTATTTCTCTCCAATCATAAACACCCAGGGCTCCTGGTTAAATGCCCGTTTTGCTGCAGGCGTAAGCTTCAGTTCACTAATTATATTAAATGCAGCAGCATTAATCCTATTTTTAGAAATATACCGATACAGCATTTCTAAAAAACATAAGGACTTTTGGATAGATATGAGCTACGTATTTCTGATCACCGGATGCTTAAGTTCCCTTATAGATAAGTTATTTTATGGAGGCAGTCTTGATTTTATAGGCATAAGCGATTTATTTGTTGCTGATATTAAGGATATTTACATAAACATAGGAATCTTTTTCTTGTTCATGGCTCTATACTTTAATGGATACTTTACAAATAAAGATACAGACTCTACAGTTAAAGAAGATTTACAGGAACTTAAAAAATTTATAAGTTTCATGTCTCATGACATAAAAGCATTCATATTTAGAAATAGATAATTGTTATCTGTTAAGTTAGCTTATATTTTTCTGTTAAGTGGAAATACTTTCTTATATATTGAATAAGGAGGTATTTTTTTATTGTGGATAAAAGTTATTTTAAAAGAATTCCTGATCACATTGGTATAATTCCTGATGGCAACAGACGCTGGGCCCTACATAATAACAAACAAAAACATGAAGGATACGAATTTGGAATAGATCCGGGATTTAAACTTTATGAAATGTGTTTGAAGTTAGGTGTTAAGGAACTTACCTTCTATGGATTTACGGCTGATAATACGAAAAGACCTTCCATACAAACAAAAGCATTTCAAAAAGCATGCATAGATGCCGTTATAAAGTTGTCTGACAGGGATGCTAATCTTATGGTAGTGGGTAACTCCCAGTCTCCTCTTTTCCCCAAAGAACTCCTGCCATATTCTAATAAGCGCATAAAGTTCGGAAAAGGTCTGATAAATATAAACTTTTTAGTAAACTATGATTGGAGTTGGGACTTGTCCCATATTTCAGCAGCAAAATCCGATCACAAAAAACCATCACGGTCAGAACTACTTTCGGCATCTTCAGATATATCACGAATTGATCTGATAATAAGATGGGGAGGAAGAAGAAGACTCAGTGGATTCTTACCCATTCAATCAGTTTACTCCGACTTCTATATAATTGATGATTATTGGCCTGATTTTAAAGAATCACATCTCTTTGAGGCCTTGAAGTGGTATCAGTGTCAGGATATAACTTTAGGCGGTTAGAACAATGTATTTCCTATCATCCTAAAAATTTCTCAGGTTTATTCTTTAATTAAACTCTTAAAACCACCTAAAATTATTAAAAAAATAAATCAGAAGCAAATCAATAATAACTTTGATACTGCTTCTGATTTTTTGCTAATTTAAAGCTTTCTAAAGGAATTTACTCATATAGTACTCGTTTACATATTCCCCATCAATTTTCATTGCATGCTCCTTTAGACCTTCTTTATGAAATCCCATTTTTTCATATAGTGCTATAGCTCTTTCATTTTTTTCATTCACTGTCAGCTCTAATCTTGTGACACCATATTTCAACGCCCATTTCTCTGCTTCTTTAATCAATTTCTTTCCCAAACCTTTTCCCACATACTCCTGCAATATTCCTGTAGCAATATAGGCAGTATGTTTCATCCTGTTTGGAATACCTCTCTTAACACTTATAAACCCTACGATTTCATTACCTTTCTGAATACCTGAAAAAATTCCGGATTCCTCACCTGAACCTAATAAGTTTTCTAATTGTTCTGCTGACATTTTTCTTTCATCAGGCTCGAACATCATAAATTTAGTTTCTTTGTCTAACTGCAAAAGCAAATTCAAAAATTTTTGTGCATCCTGAGGTTTAATTTTAACTATATCCATTGAAACAACCCCCTTAAACATTTCAGTAAGAGTATAACTACACAATAAATCCTTTTCATATATAATTATACAATATATTTACTGATAAATTAAGATTTTTATCCTGTATAGAAAACAATAATGTTCTTATCATCCGCACATTTAAAAAGGAAGAGACCTACGGTCTCTTCCTTAAAGTACAGATTATAACTTATAGCCCCCTAAAAGTTTCATCTTTATATGCTGATTACCTTATCGTTTATGATCTTTATTTTAGCCCTGTATACCCCATTAAATAATCATCTACTGACTTAGCAACAGCTCTTCCTTCATTAATAGCCCAAACTACAAGAGATTGGCCTCTTCTTACGTCTCCAGCTGCAAAAACTTTCTCTACATTTGTTTTAAAGTCTCCGTATCCAGCCTTAACGTTAGTTCTTGCATCAAGATCTACTCCAAATGCATTTGCTAGATAGTTTTCAGTACCTAAGAATCCCATTGCTAATAGAACAAGTTCTGCCTTCCACTCTTTTTCAGTTCCCGGTATTTCTACAGGGATGAAAGCTCCCTTATCGTTCTTCTCCCATTTAACATTTACAGTATTAACCTTTGTCAGACTGCCTTCAGCATCTCCTTCAAAGTTCTTTACACTTATTGCATATTTTCTTGGATCATCTCCATACTTAGCAATAAATTCTTCTTGGCCGTAATCTGTTTTAAGGGTTCTTGGCCATTGTGGCCATGGATTATTTTCTGCTCTTTCTTCAGGTAACTTATCCATTATTTCAAACTGAGCTACTGATGCAGCTCCATGTCTTAAAGATGTTCCTACGCAGTCAGTCCCTGTATCTCCACCGCCGATTACTATTACGTTCTTTCCTTCAGCAGAAATATAGTTTCCATCTTTAAGCTCTGAATCCAATAAACTCTTAGTGTTAACTCTTAAGAAATCTACTGCGAAATGGATTCCTTTAAGTTCTCTTCCTGGTGCCTTCAAGTCTCTAGGATTAGATGCTCCCACAGCTAAAACTACTGCATCAAAGTCCTTTAATATGTCAGCAGCAGCATAGTTTTCCCCAACATTAGCATTGGTTACAAATTCTACTCCTTCTTCTTTCATGATATTAACTCTTCTGTCTATTACAGATTTGTCTAATTTCATGTTAGGTATTCCATACATTAAAAGTCCGCCAATTCTGTCGTGTCTTTCAAATACAGTTACATTGTGACCTCTTTTATTTAAAGTATCTGCTGCAGCTAATCCTGCCGGACCTGATCCGATAACAGCTACCTTTTTATCGCTTCTTACCTTTGGAGGCTGAGCTTTTATAAGACCTTCTTCAAATGCCATATCAATAATTGATCTTTCATTTTCTTTTATTGTTATAGCAGGTCCGTTTATTCCTGCTGTACAAGCAGCTTCACACGGTGCTGGACAAACTCTTCCTGTAAATTCAGGGAAATTATTAGTCTTTAAAAGTCTCTTTAAAGCTTCTCTCCACTTTCCTCTGTATATGAGGTCATTCCATTCAGGTATAAGATTATTAATTGGGCATCCTGATACCATGCCATTTATTAAAATACCTGACTGACAAAATGGGATACCGCAATCCATACATCTTGCACCTTGTATTTGCTGTTTTTCTTTAGGAAGGCTGGTGTGGAATTCTCCCCAGCCCTCTAATCTTTTTATAGGGTCAATATTCTTGCCCTCTTCTCTTTCATATTCTAAAAATCCAGTTGGTTTTCCCATAATTCTGCCTCCTTCCTATTTATTCTTTCCTGTTTTTTCATAGAATGCTGCAATTAATGCTTCGTCACCTTTAAGGCCTTCTGCTTCTTTCCTCTTAACGATGTTAAGCATAGCCTTGTAGTCATGAGGCATAACCTTATGGAATTTAGGCAATAGTTCTTCAAAGTTGTCTAATACATACTTTCCTTTTGATGATACAGTTGCAAGAACATGTTCTCTTATTATTTCCTGAAGTTCTTTTGCATCTTCAGCATCAATAGTTTCTAATGAAACCATCTGTAAGTTAACCTTGCTTGTAAAGCTTCCATCCTCATCCAGAACATATGCAACTCCACCGCTCATACCAGCTGCAAAGTTTACTCCGGTTGAACCTAGTATAACTGCTCTACCTCCAGTCATATATTCACATCCGTGATCTCCTACTCCTTCAACTACTGCAGTTGCTCCTGAGTTTCTTACACAGAATCTTTCACCTGCAACACCATTTATGAATGCCTTACCACTGGTTGCTCCATATAATGCAACGTT
The DNA here is from genome assembly GCA_040217795.1 of Clostridiaceae bacterium. Lineage (GTDB taxonomy): Bacteria > Bacillota > Clostridia > Clostridiales > Clostridiaceae > Clostridium_T. Next base: position 20,045 of record JBEHWK010000033.1, on the reverse strand, counting down.
ACCTATAACTATATTCTCTTCAGCTTTGAATCTGCTTTCCTCATTTGGATAAACTATTAATTTTCCTCCTGATAAGCCTTTACCCAAGTAGTCATTAGAATCTCCTTCTATTTCAAGAGTTAATCCACTTGGTATAAATGCACCAAAACTCTGTCCTCCTGAACCATTACATTTGATTCTTATAGTATCCTCTGGAAGTCCTTCCCCTTTGTAGACTCTTGTCACTTCAGAACCAAGAATTGTTCCTATAGTTCTGTTAATGTTTGTTATGTCTACTTCTGCTGAAACTTTTTCTCCGTTTTTCAGAGCTTTTTCTGCTATTTTTAAGAATAAAGTGCTGTCAATTACTTGATCCAGCTTATGGTTATAAGCTTTTTCAGGCCTGAAGCATACTGCTTTACCTTTTTCAATAGCAGGTGCTTCTAAAACAGCTCTTAAGTCTACCTTTTTAGCTTTCCAGCCTTTTATATCTTCTTTAGCCTTTAACCTGTCAATTCTTCCAACCATTTCATCAACAGTTCTGAATCCAAGTTTCGCCATATATTCCCTTAACTCTTCAGCAACAAATCTCATGAAGTTAACAACATATTCTGGCTTTCCTGCAAATCTTTTTCTTAGTTCTTCATTTTGTGTAGCTATTCCTACTGGACAAGTATCTAAATTACATACTCTCATCATTACACAACCAAGAACAACCAATGGTGCTGTAGCAAAACCGAATTCTTCTGCTCCAAGTAAAGCTGCTATAGCAACATCTTTACCAGTCATCAGTTTACCGTCAGTCTCAACAACAACTCTTTCTCTTAAGTTATTCATTACCAATGTTTGATGAGCTTCCGCAAGACCAAGTTCCCAAGGTAATCCAGCATGGTGTATTGAAGTTCTTGGAGATGCTCCTGTTCCTCCATCATACCCAGATATTAATATAACATCTGCGCCACCCTTTGCAACTCCGGCTGCAATAGTTCCTACTCCAGCTTCAGAAACAAGTTTTACAGATATTCTTGATTCTGTATTAGAGTTCTTTAAGTCATATATTAATTGAGCTAAATCTTCAATTGAATATATATCATGGTGTGGTGGTGGTGATATTAACCCCACTCCTGTAGTTGACCTTCTTGTTTTAGCAACCCATGGATAAACCTTTGAAGCTGGAAGCTGTCCACCTTCTCCTGGTTTTGCTCCTTGCGCCATCTTAATTTGTATTTCTTTTGAATTAACTAAGTATTCAGAAGTTACCCCGAATCTTCCTGATGCAACTTGTTTAATTGCTGATTTTCTAGAATCACCATTTGCATCCAGAACCCATCTTTGAGGATCTTCTCCACCTTCTCCTGTATTAGACTTTCCGCCTAATCTGTTCATCGCAATGGCCAAAGTTTCATGTGCTTCCTTAGAAATAGAACCATATGACATAGCCCCTGTCTTGAATCTTTTAACTATAGAATCAACAGATTCTACTTCATCGATTGATATTGCTTCTCCTGAGAAGTCAAAGTCCATTAGTCCTCTTAAATTAAGAAGTGCTTCTTCTCCGTTTAGCAATTGACTATATTCTTTGAATAAAGAGTAGTCCCCTCTCTTAGTAGCTTCCTGAAGCTTGTGGATTGTAAGCGGATTATAAACGTGTTCTTCCTTATTGCTTCTGAAGTTATGGCTTCCTACTGTATCTAATGTAAGATCAAGAGTTAATCCTAACTTATCAAATGCTAAGGCATGTCTTAATTCAGCCTCTTTTTGGATTTCCTTTATTCCGATACCGGCAATTCTGCTGACTGTATTAGTGAAGTATTTATCGATAACTTCTTCTGAAATTCCCAACGCCTCAAATATCTGAGCCCCTTGATATGATTGAATAGTTGAAATACCCATCTTAGAAAGAATCTTAACTATTCCTTTTAATACTGCCTTATTGAAGTTGTAAACTCCTTTTTCATATGAAAGCTCTAATAATCCTTCCTCTGTCAGTTCTCTTATAGTTTCATATGCCAAATATGGATTTATTGCAGATACTCCGAATCCCAGTAAAGCACCAAAGTGGTGAACTTCTCTTGGTTCTCCGCTTTCAAGAATCAATGATAATGACATTCTTGTTCCTTTAGCAACTAAATGTTGGTGTAATCCTGATACAGCTAATAATGAAGGAATTGCAATATTATCCTTATCAACACCTCTGTCGCTTAATATAAGAATGTTGAATCCTTCAGCATAAGCTTTATCTGCTTCCGCAAACAGATTTTCCATTGCCTCTTCCAAAGCATTTTCACCCTTGTTTTTATCAAATAGTATACTTATATTCTTTACTTTAAATCCAGGTCTATTGATATTCTTAATTTTTAAGAAATCATCATTACTTAAAATAGGTGATGGAAGTTTTATCTGTCTGCAGTTTTCTTTTGAATCCTTCAGCAGATTACCCTCTGATCCTATAAATGCTTCTGTACCTGTAATTATTTCCTCTCTTATGGCATCTATCGGAGGATTTGTAACCTGAGCAAACAGTTGCTTAAAGTAGTTGAATAATGGTTGTGGTTTTTCAGATAAAACTGCTAGTGGTGTATCTATACCCATAGCTGCTGTAGGTTCTTCTCCAACCTCTGCCATTTTCAATATTGTAGCTTTTAAATCTTCATATGTAAATCCAAATGCCTTTTGAAGTCTTGATCTTTCTTCTTCTTCAAATATGTTAACTTTTTCTTCAGATTCTTTTAAATCCTCTATATTGATTAAGTTTTCACTCAGCCATTCTCCAAATGGATATTCTTTAGCGTATTTTTCTTTTACATCTTTATCATCGATAAATTCTCCGTTGATTGTATCTACAAGAAGCATTTTGCCTGGAGTCAATCTATCTTTTAATATTATTTTACCTGGATCTATGTCAAGAACCCCAACTTCTGATGCAAGTATCATGTAATCATCATCAGTTACATAATATCTCGCTGGTCTTAATCCATTTCTGTCAAGAACTGCACCAAGCTTTTCACCATCAGTAAATACTATAGCAGCAGGACCATCCCATGGTTCCATCATTGTTGCATAATATTCATAGAAATCTTTCTTTTCCTTGCTCATAACTGTACTTTTTGACCATGGTTCCGGAACAGCCATCATTACTGCTTTAGGCAGGTCTCTTCCATTCATAAAAAGGAACTCAAGTGTATTATCCAATATAGCTGAGTCTGATCCTTCTTTGTCAATTACAGGAAGAACCCCATTTATATCATCTCCTAAAACAGACGACTTAAACATAGACTCTCTTGAATATATCTTGTTTACATTTCCTCTTAACGTATTGATTTCTCCGTTGTGAATCATGTATCTGTTTGGATGTGCTCTTTCCCAGCTTGGGAATGTATTTGTACTATATCTTGAATGTACTAAAGCCAATGAAGTCTGAACCTTAGCATTGTTTAAATCCTTATAGAAATTTCTTAACTGAGTAGCAAGAAGCATCCCTTTATAAACTATTGTTCTTGATGAAAAAGATGGTATGTAGAATGTTTCATTCTTAAACACTGAATTTTTCAATGCTTTTTTCTCTATCTTTCTTCTAAGAACATATAACTTTCTTTCAAATTCTATACCTTTTGCTATTCCTTCAGGTTTTTTTACTATTGCCTGCATAAAACATGGCATGCAAGAAAGAGCTGTCTTTCCTAAATCTTTTGAATCTGTAGGAACATCTCTCCAAGCTAATAACTCTATATTTTCTTCTTTAAGTGTTTCTTCAAAAATTCTCTTTCCTTTTTCTCTTGCCCCTTCATTTTGAGGTAAGAAAATCATTGCTACTGCATATTCTCCAGCATCAGGAACAATAATCCCTAATTTTTGCCCTTCTTCTCTGAAGAATCTGTGTGGAATTTGAAATAACACTCCAGCACCATCGCCAGTATTCTCTTCTGCACCAATACCTCCTCTGTGTTCCAGATTAATGAGGATATTTAATGCATCCTGTAAAACTTTGTGAGACTTCTCACCTTTTATGTTTGCAACGGCTCCAATACCGCATGCATCATGTTCAAAACTTGGGCTATATAACCCAGTCTTATTTGGATAATTATTAATCATAAACGTGGCCCCTCCCGTTATATATCGCCTTTGATAAATTTAGGAACAAACAGCGAGTATCTATACTATACTATAGTATATTTACTCGCAAATGCAAATACAATTTAAGAAAATTTTTTATGGTAAAATAGTTACATTTTATCATTTAATATTTCTTTAGCTACGTCACTCATCTTTTGTCCATTGTCCATACTTGTCTTTTGAATATATCTGAAGGCTTCCCCCTCAGTCATACCCTTTTCTGTCATCAGGATTCCCTTAGCCTTTTCTACAAGCTTTCTGTCTTCAATAGTATGCTCTAATTTTTTAACCTTCTCCCTAAGCTTTAAGATTCTTCTTTGGCTTTGGAAAATTAAATCAACTGCATTTAAAAGAACCGGCTTTGAAATAGGATTGCTTATGCAATATATATCTGTTTCTTCCTGAACAAAAGATTTATAAGGTTCATTTACTATAGCTAAAAAGCTGCATGTATCTCCAAGGGAATCATATACATCCATAATTGTCATATCAGACAACTTATATCCTATTACTATAAGACTTGGGTAGTCTAGCTTGGCTCTTCTAATTAATTCGTTTCCTGAAGTGCATGTTCCAACAACTCTATGCCCCTCAGAATTCAGAATCAGTTCAACCTTCTTTGCAATTTCCAAGTTGCCCAAAGCAATTATAATGTCCCTACTAAAATCCATAGCAAACTCACCCTATCTATATTAATACTTTTTCATATAATTATCTAATTCCCATTGATGAACTTTAGTTATATATTCTTCCCATTCTTGTTGTTTTGCTTTTGTATAATTTTTGTATATATGCTCACCTAATGTAACTTTAACCAGTTCGTTATCTTTCATGTAACTAACTGCTTCAATAAGATTTCCCGGTAATCCTTCTATGCCTGAAGAAATTCTTTCATCCTCCGTCATTTTGAAGATATTTCTGTCAGCCGCAGGTGGCGGTGTCAGATTTTTCTTAATTCCATCAAGACCTGCTGCCAATAAAGTTGCTAAAACCAAATATGGATTTGAACTTGGATCCGGACTTCTAAGTTCAATCCTTGTTCCTGCACCTCTTGCTGCTGGCACCCTTATAAGAGGAGTTCTGTTTTTGCATGACCATGCAATATACACTGGCGCTTCATAACCTGGAACTAATCTCTTATATGAGTTTACTATAGGATTTGTTATAGCCGCTATTCCTTTTATATTTTGAATTATTCCGGCTATAAAGCTGTATGCTGTTTTGCTTAATCCATTAACGTCACTTTCATCAACAAATGCGTTCTTTCCATCTTTACTCAATGACATGTTCACATGCATACCGGAACCATTAATTCCAAAGATAGGTTTTGGCATGAATGTTGCATGCACTCCATGTCTTTGCGCTATCGACTTAACAACCAGCTTGAATGTCATTATATTGTCCGCAGTAGTTAATGCATCAGCATATTTAAAGTCTATCTCATGTTGTCCTGGGGCAACTTCATGATGCGAAGCTTCTATTTCAAATCCCATTTCCTCTAACGCTAAAGTCATATCTCTTCTGGCATTCTCTCCCGCATCTAAAGGTGCTAAGTCAAAATATCCTGCCTCATCATGAGTTTCTGTTGTAGGTTCCCCGTCTGTATCTGTTTTAAATAAGAAGAACTCACATTCTGGGCCTACATTCATAGTATAACCTAAATCAGCTGCCTCTTTCAAAACCCTCTTAAGCGCATTTCTCGGGTCTCCTTCAAAAGGTACGCCTTCTGGTCTGTATACGTCACAAATTAACCTTGCAACCTTTCCTTGCTGAGGTCTCCAAGGGAAAATAGCGAACGTGTCCAAATCAGGTCTTAAATACATATCTGATTCTTCTATTCTGACAAATCCATCAATAGAAGACCCATCAAACATACACTGGTTGTTTAATGCTTTTTCCAGTTGACTGTTAGTTATAGCTACATTTTTAAATGAACCAAACATATCCGTGAATTGAAGTCTTATAAATTTTACGCCTTCTTCTTCCACAATGTTAATAATATCCTCTTTGGAATACTTAGCCATTAAAAAGTCCCCCTTTCGTCTAGAACAATTTTTACTAAGGTAAACGGCGCTCAACAGAACCACCTTCAACAAGATATTAAGTAGTAATTCTATTGAACGCCGTTGTCCAACCAATCTGCTCTTATTATATTCTCATAATTATAAAAAATCAATAATATTTTTTTGCTTTTTTGAATTTTTTTATGATAAACATTGTTTTTTATCAAAGTATAGCAATGTTTGTTAGTAATATGATAAAACGGTTATTCATTTATTGGCCATTCATAAATCAACTGCCTTATTCAATTCCAATGAAATTAAGCCTCCTGTTTCTACATTAACATGGAGTACAGATCCTTGCTTCAGATTTATTCTGTCATACTTATACAAAAATTCTTCACTTCCGATAGAAAAATCTGTATTTTGTTCCTTCAGGGACTTAATTTTAATTGTGTATTCACCCAGTTCACCTGTCCCTACAAATATATTCTCATTCTCTATTTTCCCCGCTATCCTCATGTTGAACCGGGTTTCTCCTCTCATATTGTATCCCTGAAACTCTTCATTCAAGATCTTTTTAACATTAAATATTTCCCTGTCTTGATTAAATGCTTCCAGCTCTGCATCTCCAGCAAAAACAAACTTTATAAATTTCTTTTTAATATCACTCTCTCTTTCATCTTTAAATCCAGAAATATCTTCTCCTTTAATAATACTTTCCACTAATCTCAGAGTTACATCATCTTCTGCTAACCCCCTGTGGCTTTCCCCGTAAATTTTTATGACATTGTTATTCTCTAAATCATTGGCAGCTCCACTAAATGCCTGAACCACTCCATCTCCTTCATTTGAATATTCAAGATCAATTGCTCTGAGTTTTCCACTGAGGGTGTTGGTATCTATTATCTTCAAGGACCTGACAGTTTCAACTCCAGTCCCTACAATAAGTTTATATTGCATATCCTTAATTAAGCTTGAAAGTTCCTTAAGAGCAGAGTGGAATCTTTCAGCAGCTTCAACAAGACCTTCATTGAATGAAGTTTTCAAGAACTGCTTCGTTTCCTCAATGTCAGCAGTTTTGCTATTGCTGTCTTCCCAAAAGTGATTATACCAATGTATTGGTTTCTCCTGTGCCAGAAGCAGCCATTGATTATTTTCAGTATATTCTGAGGTAGGGACCAGTTGGTATATACTCGGGTAATTTAACAGAAGTCTCCTGATATCTTTCGAAATGAGCGCTGCAGAAAATCCTTTTATTACGCCCCCTACATTTTTAGGCATTGACTTGAATTTACCTGTATAAAGATATTGGAAAGCATCGATGGACCCTAAATAAGGGGTCCCTAAAGTAACTACACTTTGAATTTTACTATTTTCGTAACTGCTTATATATTTGGCAGTTACGAGTCCCCCCATACTATGAGCTACAATTCTTACCTTATCGAATCTGTCTATTTGTTCTTTTAACTTAACGGCACCTGCGTCATTATCCAATCTCCAATCATAAGCAAAAAATATTATTTCACATGACTGGCTGAACTGACCTTTCAATCTGGTAATTAATATTTTATAACTCTCATTAGCTCCATACTCCTCTTCTCCTGTAACAGGTTCTATAGGTTTCACTGACTCTCCAACCCCATTACAACTTAATTCACCATCCAGTAAATAAATAAGTTCCTCTAATCCAAATGCCCCCTTACCAGTTATCCAAACCACCTTATTACTTTGTGAATTTTTCAAGGTTGATCCCATTATCCCTGGTATCACTATTATAGCTTCTTTTTTGCAGCTTTCTTTCAAGGTCTCACGCATTTTTATCTCCTGACTACTTTTTACTTTTAATAAATATATTCCATTCTGGCCTCTATGATGCCTGCCGATCCTTTACTGAAAATAAGCGGACTACTCATACCCATTGAATAATGCGATTACTTCATGGGAACTTAACTAATGCATGGCAGCTGGAACCCTATATTTAAATAATTCTGTTTAATCCTATTAATATTAGCAGTATTCCCGAAATGACAGATGCTTTTTTCCCTATATTCCATCGACTTAAAAAACCAGCTATATAATGTCCTATCCAAAGTGCAGCAAAACTTATAACAGCCGATACTGCACCTATAAAAACAACATTTAATCCTATTATACCTGCACTGAATCCGCCTCCGATATTGTCCATTGATAACGCTATCCCTAAAAATGTAGCTTCTTTATAATCAATATCTTTCGAATTATTTATGTCGGCTTTTTCAGGATTTTTCAGTATACCCTGTAGAGAAATCTCCTGATCATCATTTTCGGATTCCATATGAGCTCTTTTGCTGATATATGGTTCAATCAATATCCATACTCCTATAGCTGTCAAAAAAATCATGCTTATATATGATGAAATCCTGGGACTTACCACAACTGAAACAAATTGCCCTAAAAAAGCTGCTGTGGAAGCGATAGCAAAGGTAATAAAAGAAATCCATAAATTTTTAGCAGCTGAAATTTTTATTCCTTTAATACTATAGGCAATTCTAACACTGATGTTGTCGATATTATTGGCAAAGGCAATAAACAAAATATATAAAAGATTCATTCAGTTAACTCCTTTTTCCTCTTAATCGTATACCTTATAGTATTAATGCATTCAGATATATGTTACTTTCAAAAATAATCATAAAAAAAGAGAAAGTCCAGCTGCTTTTATGCACTGTCTTCCTCTGAATTTCATAATCTTTATCTTACATATAACTCAATCAACGTTCCCAATCCACGCTGTAGATTTTTCAATTTTTCTTTATCCAATGAATGAAGATATATTCCCTCTATCTGCAGCATATATTTTTTACCTTCTGTCAGATATTTCTTCCCCTCTATAAGCTTTTCTTCATATATCTCAGTTAATTCTGATATCTTATCTTTATACTTTTCCTGTGCCCAATTATCTGGAAATTCATTATAAGGATCCAAAATCTCATCTGTTTCTTTTTCCAGAAAATACTCATATGGATTTGTACTTGCAAATATACAGATGCTTAATTCCCTGATAACAACCATATCTATGTCGTCAGGGTCAAGCCCGCTGTGATATGCTTCTAAATCAAACCCCCTGTTTTGTCCTTCTTTCAAAATTTTCTTTAATATCGCTGACTTTCCTGTACCTGGTCTTCCCTTAATAAAAAATCTTTTCTCAATATTTTTTGTTAAATCCGGGATGAAATCCTTTGACCCTTCTGGTGTAATTACCCAAAAAAATCTGTGGTATACCTTTGATTCTTTACTTGATGACTTATCCTTAAAAATTTTATCTATAATATTGAGGGCTAAATCTGATTCTTTGCCTTCATCCATATTTTCAAAATAAATTTTATTTAACTCATCATGGATCTTTAAAGAAAAGTCAAAAGCTTCCTGTGCCTTTTTAAATTCTTTCTTCATTTTATTATCAAGAGTTTCTATCTCTCCGGACATTTCAAGCAGTTCATCCTCCTGCATTACCCCTGATAAGTCTATAAATTCCTTACCTCTGTTTACCTGGCCTATCCTTGCTCCATATATAGGATTTCCATCAGCAAACGCTACTTGAGCATCTGGTATAATAACACCTTCAACATATTCATTATGCATATAGCTGTTTATTAACTCAATTTCATGTTCCCTCAAAAGATATGCTTGTGCAATAGCTTTTATAAATGAAGTTTTTATTATTTGGGGCGCATTTTTTATTACATATAGATCTCTTACGCTGCCAAATATGGAATCATAAAAATTAATTTGTCCTTTAGCTGTATTCCCGCCTCCATAATAATTAATAATATTAGCTGCCATTTGGAACACTTCCTCTTTAAAAATTTTATTATGCATCTATATTACTTATATGCTTTTATATTCTTAATGGTGAAGTTAAAACTATTTATATGCACAAGCTAATAGGAATTTAAATATACTAGGCTGAAAAGATGTAAAATAAGCAGCTTTTACATTTCTGTTTGCAGCACCCCAGTTGTTTTCAACGGCAAAACATGTGTAATTTTTTTATCTGCCTCATCATATCCTCATATCTTTTTTATTATATCTTAAGTAGGTAACAGCCATGCTTATGAAGATTATGGATATTATAAGTGCAATATATGCAGTATCCATAATATAGTCATTCTTTACAATATTTGCAGGTAAAGCGTAATTATATGGTGATATATATTTCAAGTTCTTTAGCTTATCTATAACTTGAGAAAATATTCCCAATATATAAGTAATAAAGAATATCCCTAATGCTGCCGGATTAGCTTGTCTTGATGATGGAAGCACCGTTGATATCATGAATCCTATTGAAAAGTAAACTGCTTGTATAATAAACTCAAGTTTAATTAAACGAGCCAGCGGCATTGCAAATTGATAGTTTTCAGGGGCGACAAGCATACATCCTATAAATGAAATTGCAAATATAACTGTGTTAAATACAATTAAAAGCAGTAAGTTGGATACTAATTTAGCTGTAACTATCTTAGTTCTTGAAACAGGTTTTGAATATAGAAACTCTATTGTTCCGTCGCTTTCTTCCTTAATGAGTGACGATGCACCCAATATTGCTGAATAAATACATCCTGCCATGGCTATATATTGAAAACAATAGGCAAAGTACTGCAATAAGTCGGAAAAATCAGTGAAAGATGATATATTGAATGCTTTTCTCATTGCTTCAGGCATAGCATCCAGTTTTGCCCCAACCAAATCCTGCATCCCCACATTCTTCATGCTGGGAAAGAATTATATGAAAAAAGATAATATTATTCCAACAGTTACAGCCCAAACACCAAACCCTTTTAATTGATTCTTAAATTCTATCTTAATTATATTCATGTTATAGTTCCCCCTTTTAGTAAAATTCCATAAATGTATCCTCAAGAGATGGTTCTGCTAACTGTAATTGCAATATATTTTTTTGTGCTAAAAATCTTATCAGTTCGTTAATATCTCCCTCATAGATAAACTTTAACAATTCACCTTCTCTTTCCAAACCTCTTCCCTTCAGAAGTCTTATCCCCTCTGTCAGGTCCTCTTCAGCTTTCACTCTCACTATCCTGATATTATTTTCCCGCATTTCTTCCAATGTTTTTACTTCAATAATTTTCCCTTCTTTGATAACGGCTACTCTGTGACAGAATTTTTGAACCTCTGAAAGATTATGGCTTGAAAAAAATATGGTCATTCCTCTTTTGTTTTCTTCATTAAGTATTTCAAATAACCTTTTTTGTATCAAAGGATCCAGTCCATTTGCAGGCTCATCCAATATCAGAAGCTTCGGGTCTGCTATCAATGCCTGTACAATTGCAATTTTTTTCTTGTTTCCTAAGGACAATTCTCTCATTTTTTTATTTCCCTCAACCTGGAAAACATCACATAACTTTTTTACTCTGTCAGCATCATATCTGTCATAAAATGATGCAGCATACTTTAGAATGTCTCCTGCCCTCATATTTCCGTAAAAGTTTACTTCTCCCGGAACATAACCCACGTGCTTTTTAATTTCTGCACTTTCATTAATGCAGTCTTTTCCAAAGATTTTTGCTTCTCCTGAAGTGGGGTTTCATGATATACCCACTTTTCCATACATTCAATATTGAATGTAAAATTTTTGAACTTAAGTTATTATTAAATAATAATAACTTCTTTATTGCTATATAACTATTACTGATGTAAAATAGATTTTGTAGTTATTGATAAGCTTGATAAAAGGACTGTTGGATTTTAATTACCCCTCTTCTTTTACCGACCTTAAGTTTTTAATCCATATTTTCTTTCTAATTGCAAGGTATATTCTAAGCAAAAGGAGTGAGAAACAATATTTAACATAATACTTTTGTATTTGTTTATTTGTTTGTTAAAACTTTAACCTTCTGCTTGCAGAAGGTTTTATTTTTCATAAAAAATTATGACTATAGGAGGATTTATGGGAAACAGAGTCGGCGTTGTGGCTATTATCTTAGATGATATTGAGGCTGCACCTAAAGTAAATGAGATACTTCATGCTTTTTCTTACATTATAGTAGGAAGAATGGGAATCCCTTATAAAGAAAGAGGTGTTTCGGTAATTTCAATTATAGTAGACGGAACCACTGATGAAATAAGTGCCTTAACAGGAAAGCTTGGAAGAATCCATAACGTACAAGTAAAATCTGCAATAACCAGGAATTAATATTAAGGAGTGTAGTTGAATGATACGTGAATATAAGGCAGAAGAATTTATAATTGACCATGAGATCCTGAACAGTATTTCTGACGGAGAAAAATTAGCTAAAGATACAGACTATGTCCATTCATTGCTCGAACGTGCAAGAGACTTCAAAGGACTGACTCATAGAGAGGCAGCAGTATTATTATCTGTTGAAGATGAAGAATTAATTAATAAGATATACAAAGTTGCAAGAGAAATAAAAGAAAAAATATATGGTAACAGAATAGTTTTATTTGCCCCTTTGTATTTATCAAATTATTGCGTAAATAATTGTGAATACTGCGGATATCAGCACTGCAACAATGATTTATTAAGAAAAAAACTTACTCAGGAACAAATAGCCGAAGAAGTTAAAGCTTTAGAAGCACTGGGACATAAGAGGCTGGCTCTTGAGTTAGGCGAAGATCCTGTGAATAACCCCCTTGATTATGTTCTGGAATCGCTTAAAACCATATATTCTTTAAAATTCGATAATGGTGCTATAAGAAGATGTAATGTGAACATAGCTGCAACCACTGTAGAAAATTATAAAAAATTAAAGGATGCCGAAATCGGAACTTATATCTTGTTCCAGGAGACTTACCATAAACCTACATACGAAAAACTTCATCCTCAAGGACCCAAACATGATTATAACTGGCATACAACTGCCATGCACAGGGCAAGAGCTGCCGGAATAGAGGATGTAGGCATGGGCGTACTTTACGGATTATATGATTATAAATACGACACAGTTGCATTGTTAATGAATGCTGAACACTTGGAAAAAGAAACCGGAGTAGGTCCTCACACTTTATCTGTTCCTAGATTGAGACCTGCTGAAAATGTTGACTTTTCTAAATATCCTCACATGGTTAGAGATACAGACTTCAAGAAACTTGTAGCTATTTTAAGAATAACTGTTCCATACGCTGGAATTATATTATCTACAAGGGAAGAAGCTAACTTCAGGGAAGAAGTTCTTTCTGTTGGGGTTTCCCAGGTTTCTGCCGGATCCTGCACTGGCGTAGGCGGATATTCTGAAGTAAATAGAGAAAAGGAAAACACAGCTCAATTTGAAGTCAGTGACGAAAGAAGTCCTGGAGAAGTGATGAGAAGCTTATGCAGCAAAGGTTATATTCCTAGTTACTGTACAGCATGTTATAGAGAAGAAAGAACTGGTGAAAGATTCATGTCCCTGGCTAAAAGCGGTCAGATTCATAATGTCTGCCATCCTAATGCATTATTGACTTTTAAAGAATACCTGATAGATTATGCTGATGAGGAAACTAAAAAAGTAGGGGAAGAAGCTATAGTCAAAAATCTTGAAATGATCCCTAATGAAGCTGCCAGAAAAGCATGCATAGATAAACTTGAAAGAATTGAAAAAGGCGAAAGGGATTTGCGTTTCTAAAAGGCAAATAATATCTTAATAAAAAACTTCTGTATAAAATGCAGAAGTTTTTTTACATTTCGCTTATATATAAAACCTCTCAAAAATACCCTTTTACAGAATGCCATAGAATCATATATAGTAAAATCATTACATCTTTATAAAATAATTTGATAGTTTTCTTAATAAAAAGTCCATGATTGATCCTGTTATGCCAATTAATATCATTTCGAAAATTAATATGTCGGATTTCATTGCATTTCTTGCACTGTTTATTGTTTGGCCTATTCCAGTACTCGATATTATCATTTCTGCTACAACAACCATTGACCAGGCCATAGAAAGTCCTAATCTCAGACCAACAAATATTGATGGTAAAGCTGATGGCAAATACACTTTCATAAACATATTCACCCTATTAATTCGATAAAGTTTACCAACTTCTATATATTCTTTTGGTGTACTTTTCAATCCATTAATTGAATTGAGAACTATCGGAAAAAAAGAAGCCTCCGCAATTATTACTATACTAGAAGTCTGACTAAGCCCAAAAATTAATATAAGTAGTGGGATCCATGCCAAATCAGGTATTTGCCTAAGCATATTTATGATTATTGAAAAGTATTTATAAGCCTTTAAAGAAATACCCATCATTGTGCCTAAAGGAAGACCTATAATAATTGCAAGAAAATATCCTTTAGTAACCTTAATTATAGTTATAATTAAGTCTTGTATCAACTGACCAGTTTTTATCTGCTTAACAAATACCATATAAATGCCTTTTAATGATGGGAATAGAACTTGAGGAAAAAGCTTCAGGTTAGTAAAAATATACCATAATAACAAAATCAAAACTGGGATTAGTGAATAACTGATTAAATTATCTAATATTTTCAGACTAAATATTCTTTGAAAGATATTCCTTTTAACTTTTTTATTAATATTTGTAATCATGTACAGCTACTGTTGAAGCTTGACTTTTAGATCTGAATTGGCTCCAATACAAATTATAATAAAAACCTTTATGTTTTAATAATTGTTCATGTGTACCTTTTTCAATAACCTCACCACCATCAATAACAACAATTAAGTCTGCCTCCTTGATTGTACTGATACGATGAGCAATAACAAAACTTGTTCGATTTTTCATTAAATTTAACATTGCCTTTTGAATATAAAATTCCGTTCTTGTGTCCACGCTACTGGTGGCCTCATCAAGAATCAGTATTGAAGGTTCAGCAAGAATTACTCTTGCAATTGAAATTAACTGTCTCTGACCTTGACTTAAGTTACCGCCATTTTCTGTTAGCATGGTATCATAACCATCCTGAAGATGATGAACAAAATAGTCAATATTCGCAAGTCTTGCAGCTCTTTCTACTTCCTCATCAGTTGCACTTATTCTACCATAGCGAATATTCTCCCGTATTGTACCTTTAAAAAGATAAGTATCCTGAAGTACAATTCCCAAAGCTGATCGGAGGCTATCCCTGCTAACCTCTCTTATATCATATCCGTCAATAGTAATTACTCCTGAATCTGTATCATAAAAACGAGTTATCAGATTTGCTATAGTAGTTTTTCCTGCACCAGTGGTTCCAACTAAGGCAATGGTTTGTCCAGGTTTAATTTTCAAATTGATATCTTTTAATACTGGACTTTCCCGTTTATAACCAAAAGAAACTCCTCTAAAATTCACTTCTCCTTTAATATCCCCCAACCTTTTTTCTATATCTGAATCTGTAACCTCCCCGGATTCATCAATAACTTCAAAAACCCTTTCTGCACCAGCTAAAGCTGATTGGAATTGATTGATCTGATTTGAAATCTCATTTACTGGCTTTGAAAATTGCTTTAAATAACCTAAAAACCCGGCAATTGCACCTACAGAAATCATGTGTCTTATTGCCATTAATCCGCTTCCCCCAGCTATAAGAGCATAACTGGTATTATTTAACTGGTTAAATAAAGTTGGTATCCAGCCTGAAAAAATTTGTGCCCGCAATCCAATATCTCTTAATTTTCTGTTTCTTATTTCAAACTGTTCTACATTTTCTATTTCTCTCTCAAAAACTTTTACTACCTTTAACCCGGATATAGTCTCCTCAATAAACCCATTCAATTCTCCTAAAGTCTTTTGCTGTTCGCCAAAGTATTTACGTGATATTTTCGTAAGTGCTTTAGTTCCAATTATTAAAAATGGTATAGTAATCAAGCTTAGGAGCGTTAATAAAGGACTGTACCATAACATCAACAGTAAAGCACCCGCTAAAGTAATGCTGCTTGTAAATATCTGCAGTATACTGGTATTTAAAACTGCACTCACGTTTTCAATGTCATTTGTTACCCTGCTCATCAGTTCACCATGCGCATTGTTATCAAAATATGCTAATGGGAGAGAATGAAATTTGTCTAACAAGTTACTTCTCATTTCTTTAACAGTTTCCTGAGCTACCTCAATCATGAGATTATTTTGCAGCAATGTAGTTAAAGTAATGATAATATGCAAAAAGATTAAAATTAATGCTAAAAAAAATAATCCTCTAAAATTTCCGTAAATTATATAGTTATCAATAGCATAGCCAATCAGAAATGGCACTGCTAAATTTAATAGTGTTCCTATTAAGACAAAGGAAAATACAAAAAACAGCTTGCCTTTTTGCTTTGTCAAATAGCGCCACAATCTCTTAAATGTGCTTTTTCTGTCTTTAGGTTTGATAACCTTCTGTCCAAATCCTCCATTTCTCCCAATACCAATAGGTAAAGTGAAATTATTATCTTTAGCCATTTACTGCTTCATCCTCTCCAAATTGTGATTTATATATTTCTTTATAGACAGAACTGGTCTTTATCAACTCTTTATGTGTCCCTTCTCCCACGATATGGCCATTTTCAATAACAATAATTTTATCTGCATCAACTACAGAGCTAATTCTTTGGGCTATTACTATTAATGTACAATTCTTTGCCAGTCCCTTAAAATTTTTCTGAATTCGAAGTTCAGTGAATATATCAACCGCACTTGTGCTATCATCCAGGATAAGAATAGCTGGTTTTTTTAGCAATGCTCTAGCAATAGACACCCTCTGTTTTTGCCCGCCAGACAAATTTAAACCTCTTTGATTAATCTTAGTGTCATATCCCTCAGGAAATTTCATTATAAAGCCGTGAGCAGCTGCTGCTTTTGCTGCTTCAATTATTTCTTCATCCGTGGCATTTTCGTTACCCCACTTCAAATTATCTCTAATTGAACCTGTAAATAATATTGATTCTTGAAAAACTATGCTAATCTTATTTCTTAAAGTCTTAATTTTATAGTGATTAATAGGTTTGTCATCTATTTTTATAACCCCTTCAGTTGTATTATATAATCGGGGAATTAAATTAACTAATGTGGATTTTCCAGCCCCTGTGGCACCAAGAATTGCTACAGTCTTTCCAGGCTCAAAAGTAACAGTTATATTACTTAAAACATTATCACCGTTACTACCTCTATAGCAAAAACTAACATTTTCAAATTCTATTTTTCCCTTTGTGATAGGAGTTTCATTAACAATATCATCATCTGAGATATCAATATCAGCATTAAGTAACTCTTGGATCCTTATTACTGAAGCTTTTGCACGAGACAACGAGGTAAGTATCATTGCTAACATCATGAGTGAGGAAAGAATTTGAGTTAAATAATTTATAAATGCAATTATTTGACCAATAGATATAGTTCCGCTATTATACTGAATGCCACCAAACCAGAGTACTGCTATAATGCTTACATTCATAATTAATAATAGTATTGGCGTATTTAAAGAAACAATTTTAGTTGCTTTTACTGTCATCTCCATTAAACCAATATTGGCCTCTGAAAATCTTGATTTTTCAAGATCTTCCCGGACAAAAGCCTTTACTACACGGACTCCCAATAAATTTTCACGAATTACTGCATTTACTCTATCCAACTTTTCTTGTACTTTTGAGAATAAAGGAAAACTTTTAATAATAATAAAATAAAGGGTCAGACTCAGGAGAGGTATTGTACATAGGATGATTATTGACAACCTTGCATTTAAAGCAAATGCAAAGGCTGCGCCACCTATACATAGTAATGGTGCACGGATCATTACTCTCAAAGCTAATAGTACGGCTGCTTGTACCTGTGCTACATCATTAGTTAGTCTTGTTATAATAGACGCAGTTTTAAACTCATCTATGTTTGTAAATGAAAATTTTTGTACTTTTTTATACAATTCAGCTCTTAAGTCCGCTCCGAAATATTGACTTGTTGTACAAGCAGTTAACGTACAACCAAACCCACCTAGTAAACCTATAAAAGCAATGAAAATCATTATTAGAGTTGTTCTTATAATTAACTGGGTATCCCCTGACTTTATTCCTTTGTCAATTATCTTAGCCGCCAGAGTCGGTTGTAGAAGATCTAATATAGTCTCAATACAGATCAATGTTGGAGCCAATACAGCAGTCTTCCAATAAGGCTTTATAAACAAAGCTAATCTTTTCAACGAAAATCCCTCCTCACAATGTTCTCTTGATAACAATAATATAATGGAGTAAGAGGTGAATAAATAATTATTCATTTCTTACTCCATTGATACTTTAGAATTATTTACTCCTTACAGTATTTTGTTACACAGTTTCCTTCTTAAATATCGGCAGCAATTCATCTTCAATTCTGTATATATCGCAAACTAACCCATTTGAGGAAGGACCTGCATCGCGCAGATGATCAAACGTAAACCCATACTTTTTGAAAATTGCATAAACCTTTTGAGCCATATCAAAGTGCCAAGCAGGTTCAGGGGAACGGTGACCCTCAAGTGCTGAACCTGGATTTGGATTCCAACCTCCTGTTAGAGAGATAATTCCTTTAGATGCCAAATATTCAACACCTTCCAAAGTTGATTTTTTAGGTTCAATACCAGTTACAAATCCACATCTTACCCTACCGTGACCAAAAACTTGCGCTGCATATTCAAGTGCTTTCACCCAATGGTCCCAACCGCCGCATAGTTCCACTTTACCAGGGCAAATAGTTTTATAAATATTCTTGTCCCAGATTTCTAAATTCATAGCGATAGTTCTATAACCTGCTTCTTTATATTTATTTATTACCTCTAAGTCTAAAGGTGCCCCAATAA
The DNA here is from genome assembly GCA_040217795.1 of Clostridiaceae bacterium. Taxonomy (GTDB): domain Bacteria; phylum Bacillota; class Clostridia; order Clostridiales; family Clostridiaceae; genus Clostridium_T. Next base: position 1,196 of record JBEHWK010000033.1, on the reverse strand, counting down.
CCCCTGTTCCGTTAAAATCTTCAAGACCTGTATGCTCCTTAATGGATTCTGCTACATCTATATAATAGTCCACTTCTCTTCTTTCAGGTACAAATCCACCACTGACAGTTACATGATCTGCACCCTCCTTATAAGCTGCAGCTACAGCTTCACCAATCTGTTTAGGATTTTTCCAATTAATTCCCTGCGTATCTCCATATGTATCCTTTGTAGCATTTATATTACAAAACAAACAGTCCAACCCCTTATCTTTAAGAGCGCATTCATTACTATATGCCACAAAAACATTACCATCTTGGTTATATGTTGCTACATGTGCCATAGATGCACCATCTGAAGTTTTTAGACTGTAATATTCTGGCCTGTGATAAAACTCAATTGGGAATAATTTGTGACCACTATCTGTAAGATAGTATTGATCATTTTCATACTCTATAGAATACTTGGAACTTTTATCCCACTTCACACCTATTTTAAATCCACTTGGCGAAGTGTACCCGCAAGGTAAATCAATACCTGCATGACTATGCTTATCATGTTCAAATAGTGCATGTATTTGCTCCTGATATTTGCCCCCTAAATCAAGATGTTTAAAAATTGCAGGATTAAAATTAACTCCAGCATTACTTATTTGGTTTTTTAGTTGCAGCTCTTTGTAGAGTTTAGCTTTTAAATCACTCATATAATATCTCCTTCTTAATATTTATTTTTATTAATTTAATCTCTTAAAAAAAGGGCAATAATTCATTAATAGTTTGTTGAAAACAAGTACTGGTAATTTTATATAAAATACTCTAATAGGGTTTCTTCTTCTTTAAAGAACTCTGTGAATATCTTTTTTCTGATAGTGCCAAACCCCTGACTGCTTCTATCTCTTGGACGAGCTAATTCAACAGGTATTATTTCTTTAATTGTACCTGGTCTTGAAGACATAACAACTATCCTATCTCCTAAGAATATAGCTTCATCTATATCATGGGTAACTAATATCATTGTTGTTTTTTCTTTTCCCCAGATTTGAAGGATTTCCTTTTGCATTTGAATTCTTGTAAGAGCATCCAGCGCACCAAAAGGCTCATCAAGAAGTAAAATCTGAGGCCTATGTGCAAGCGCTCTTGCAATTGCAGCACGTTGGGCCATGCCACCGGATAATTGATGAGGATATGCATTTTCAAAACCTTTTAATCCTACAAGCT
>JBEHWK010000032.1:0-27394 GCA_040217795.1 Clostridiaceae bacterium | reverse complement strand
AATAAGGACGAAGGGTATATCTCCGCGGTACCACCTTTTTTTGTATAATAATACACACTTAATTATATAGTACGGGCATAAAACCGATACTAAACCTCTTTTAACGGTGAGATTCCGGTTAATTCTACTCTTTTCATTTCGGTTAACGACTCCGAGGCTACCTTCTATAGTTCCTTCATGGGAAATTTCCACCAACATTCCCTCTCTTTAAATCCAGAAAAATATACTCCTCCTCATCAAAGTCTGTAATACTGAATTATTATGTTATAAGTATAATACTGCTATTAAAATTTTTTGTCAAGAATATTGTGAAAACTTACATTTCATATATCTCTATTGGAAGACTATCAGGGTCGTTGAAAAAAGTGAACTTTTTTCCTGTAAATTCATCAGTTCTTATAGGCTCAACAATGATATTATTGTTCTGGAGGTATGAGGAAGCCTCTTCAATATTCTCTACCTCAAAAGACAGATGTCTCAAACCCCTGGCTTCAGGATAGCTGGGCCTTTCAGGAGGATTTGGAAATGAGAAAAGTTCTATCTGGCTGTCGCCTATCACCAAATCAAGTTTATATGAATCTCTTGATTCTCTGTAAACTTCTCTTATAATTTCCAGTCCCAATATGTCAACATAAAAGTTTTTAGATTTTATATAATCTGAGCAGATAATGGCTACATGATGTATTTTTCGCAAATTTATCTTACTATTCATTGAAAAATCTCCCTTAAATTCAAATTAATTATATCTTAACACTAAAATCCAGTTTGGTGAAGTAAGAAATCATATGTTAAAATATCAATATAAAAAGATTTTGGGTTTTAAAACTTCAGATGAAATTATTGATAGGGGGCAAAATTTTATGAATTATACATTTACAACTGGTAGGGAGGAATCAAGAAACCTTTCATTTTATCAGGGTGTAAAAAAGGGTATCCCCATTGCTTTGGGATACTTATCAGTTTCTTTTACTTTTGGATTATTGGCTGTTAAGGGAGGTATTCCTTTATGGATAGCAGTAGCCATATCAACGACAAATTTAACTTCAGCGGGACAATTTGCAGGAACCACACTGATTCTTGCTCAGGCTTCATATGCTGAAATTGCATTAACCACTTTTGTAATAAATATAAGATATATGCTGATGTCATTATCATTGTCACAAAAGATAGTACCCATGTCCTTATTTAAAAGGTGCACTATTGCCTTTGGGGTTACAGATGAAGTGTTCTCAGTGGCATCACTTGAACAGGAGGAATTGAGCTATCCCTTCATGATGGGATTGATATCACTTCCTTTTATTGGGTGGAGCCTGGGGACTTTTTTAGGAGGGGTATTGACCTCAAGGCTTCCACACTCATTGCAGAGCTCCATGGGAATAGCCTTGTATGGAATGTTCACAGCGTTGATAATTCCTGAGATAAAAAAGTCAAAGAATGCTTTTATTGTTGTGCTTATAGCTGTTATCACAAGCTGTATGTTTAAGTGGGTTCCTGTAATAAACAGTTTATCCGGAGGCTGGGTGATAATAATAGCTACCCTTTTGGCATGTGCAGCAGGGGCTTATTTTTTTCCAAGGGAGGATATATAAATGAGTAGAATTTTATTTGCGGTCTTTTTGATGGCATTGGTTACATATATACCAAGGGTAATGCCCCTGGCTATGGTTAAGAGTAAGATAAAATCACCTTTTTTTAAATCATTTCTTTACTATGTGCCATTTGCAGTACTAGGAGCCATGACGTTCCCAGCTATATTTTATTCCACTTCAAACATTTACTCGGGGATATTTGGAACACTTCTGGCAGTTTTGTTGTCATATTATGAAAAAAGTCTTATGAAGGTGGCAACATTTGCAGTCTTAGGAGTATATGTTTTTGAAAGCTTATTTTGAGAAAAGGAATCCCTCCGGGCAATGATTAGGATATCAGTAAGTTGCAGGAAGGGGCTCCTTTTTTGTTCAGTACTTTTGTTATCTTTTATGAAAGTAATCTAAGATTGTTTGTATAAATATTGCAGGACCTATCCACAGAACGTCTTCGTCTATATCAAATTTCGGGTGGTGATGTGGATAAATAATTTTCTTGTGTGGATTGTTTGAGCCGAGAAAAAAGAAAGTCCCTGGAACCTTCTGCAGGTAAAATGCCATATCTTCTGAAACCATAGTTGGTTCTTTTAACTGTATAAGGTTTTCCTCTCCTACAATTTTAACAGCTGATTTTATGAATTCTTTTGTTGAGAGTTCGTGATTATTTACTGAAGGGCATATTTTGTCATAGATTACATCTGCAGAAGCACCATTACTTACTGCAATTCCTTTGCATATTTCCGATACCCTCTTTTCAAACTTGTCTCTGTCTTCAGGGAATATGGTTCTGATACTCCCTTGAAAGTGAACGGTTTCGGGTATTATATTCCAGGCTGTCCCACCTTCAATAGATCCTATAGTAATGACTGCAGGATGAAGGGGAGAAATTTCTCTGCTTACTATTCTTTGAAGTGCACTTATTATCTCTGCAGTAATGGGAATGGGATCTATGCATAAATCAGGCATGGCTCCGTGACCGCCCTTGCCGATTACACTTACAGAAAACTTGTCTACAGCAGAAGTTGTATACCCTGATTTTATGCCGATCATACCGGTTTTAACCTCCGGGAAAAGTGCCCCGATATGGAGTCCAAGGATTCTGTCAACTTTAGGATTCTCAAGAACCCCTTCAGAAATCATGGGCAATGCTCCCGCAGAAAGCTCCTCAGCTGGCTGAAAAATAAGTTTTACAGTTCCCTTCAGCTCAGAAGCATACATAGATAATATCTTTGCAGTCCCAAGGAGCATAGCTGTGTGTGCATCATGGCCGCAAGCATGCATGCAGGTGTTTTGAGATGCAAAGGGTAAACCAGTCTCTTCTATTATAGGAAGCGCATCCATATCAGCTCTCAGGGCAATAACAGGACCAGGGAAATCACCCTTGATCAAGGCACTTATTCCAGTTTTACTCAGAGTTCTATATTTAATTCCCATTTTCCTTAATTCATTGCAAACAAAATTATAAGTGGAGTATATTTCTAAACCTGTTTCAGGTATCTTGTGAAGTTCTCTGCGCCAGTTGATGATATCCTGCATAATTTCCTTTGATATTTTTATGACATCCATTCACGCTTCCTCCTAAGTTTATTAATTTATAGTTTTCAGAAAATTATACTATATTGTTTTGTAACTTGTAAATTGAAAAATTAATTATAGTACATAGTATGCTGTTACCTAGGAGAGTATAGTATTATATGAAATTTTGAGGTGACTGGATGATGAAGAAGTTTATAGTGGTATTTTTAGGCTTAATGTTAGTAAGTACAGGAATTCAAGTCAGTTCACAGGGGAATGCTGGTAATAGGTACTTAAGCACAATGAAGCAGGACATCTTGGTGCTTATGACTGCATATCCCGGATGCATCAAGGATATTGAAACAACGGGGGATAAAACCTTTATAAAAATGGAGTCGGGGAAAAAAATATTGTACGATGACAGAAAAAATAAAGATAATGAGGGAAAGCTGGAAAATCCTGATTTGCAGGATATGCTGGAAGAGATATACCCTTTGGAGTCAATAACTGAATTGATGAACAAAAACGTTGACCCTGGGAGAAGAAGAAATTATGAGTTTTTACATGAAGTATATGGAACCTCAAGGACTGGCATAGAGAAAAACTTAAAGCCCCTGTCATATGGATTTACTAACTTCAGGTTTAATGATAAGAATGGGGCAAGAGCTTCATTAGAATCTTCTTTAAGAGAACTTATTCCCCTGGCAAAATCAAAGGGGGCAATAGGAGCTGCTCTTTATCCGCCAAGCGGAACATATAATTACAGGCTTATTTCAGGTACCGGGAGATTGAGTGCCCATTCTTTTGGAATAGCAATAGATTTAAGGAGCGATTCAAGGGATTACTGGAAGTGGACATCTGAGAAAAAAGGGCAGGAGAGGCTCTTGTCCTACCCAAAAGAATTAGTTCAGGTATTTGAGAAAAATAATTTTATCTGGGGAGGCAAGTGGGGTCACTTTGATATTCTTCACTTTGAATACAGGCCTGAAATTATATTGAAGTCAAAGTATTTCGGGAAATGGAGTGAAAGCTGTAAAACCTGGCATGAAGGTGCTCCGGTTGAAAAGGAAGAGATAAAAAATGCAGTTCAGTTTATTGAAGAAAGGTTTAATTCAGGGGAACAGACCATAGCAACTGTTGCTGACAGCGAAATATCAGAATATGTACGGAATATATTTATAAACAGAAATAAGGCTATTCTGGATAAGAATCTGGAATTGATCAAATCAATATATGATACAAATAGCAAATATGGAAAATGGGCTTATGAATATGAGGAGAGAAAGGTAAAATATTTAAACAATTGGGCTGAAAAGCAAGGAGTTAAGTTTACGGAAATAATACCTTGCGTTATCATAAGAAGAAGCAGGGCAGGGAATGAACAATATTCCTTTAATATAATGTGCAGCACGGAATATAAGTATGTTTATGAAAATGCACCTGGGGTGGTGAACAGTTCCAGGATAGGAACATACCATTCACTGCAGCTTACAAAAAAGGATGATAAGTGGGTCATTACAAAGGAGTGGTATACAGATCCATTTGCAGATTCATTGAATCTGGAAAACATAAAAGCTGAGGATATAAAAAAGCATATTATTTCCCAGGAATTAAGAGATGTCTCCAATATTTCTGACAGAAGAAAAAATGCTGTCAATTATGCTTTCAAATATTGTGGGGCGGCAGCTTTACCGAATTACGGATATAAGTATAACAGGAAATACAGGGATTTTAACCCTGAGGGAGGGGACTGCGCAAACTTTGCATCCCAGGTGCTTCATGAGGGCGGGGGGTTTAAGAAAAATTCAACATGGAACTATGATAAAGGTAGTGCTACGGGACCTTGGGTAAATGCGGATAAATTCGTTTCCTATATGCTTCACAGCGGAAGAGCTTCAGTGATAGCACACGGAAATTATGAGAAGGTATATAAGGCTTCCTATAAACTTATGCCTGGAGATTTTGTGGCATATGAAAAAAAGGGAGATATAACACATATTTCTATAGTTACCGGAGTTGATTCCAAAGGGTACCCTTTGGTTACCTGCCACAATACTGACAGGAATAATGTTCCCTGGGACTTGGGCTGGAGCAATAAGAAGATCAAGTTCTGGCTGGTTAGAATGAATTATTGATAGACATGAAAATACTGCAATGCTATAATTTTTACAAAAAGCAGGAATATTTTAATTTAATTATTTTTTGTGGCCTTTTGACATTTGAGCAGAAGGCTGCTTTTAGGTTTACTTATTGTTTATTTCAGTGGGGGGAAGACACTAATGAATAAAGCTATTATAGTTGTAAGTTACGGAACATCCTGTATCGATGCCATAGAAAAAAATATAAAGCCTATTGAAAGAGAAGTTGCAGAAAAATATGGGGATGAATATAAGGTAATGAGTGCTTTCACATCCCATAAGATAATCAGCAGGCTTAAAAAAGAACATAATATGGACATCTTTACTCCGGAGAAAGCTCTTGAGCAATTATTGGAGGGGGGATATGAGGATGTAACCATACAACCCCTGCATATTATTCCCGGAAAGGAATTTGACTATATTAAAAAAGTAGGGGAAGATTTTAGTGATAAGTTTAAAAGCTTAAGGTTGGGTCGTCCGTTGATGTATTTTTTTTCAAAGGAAGCCTGTAAGGATTATGATGATCTGATAGAGGCTCTTTTAATTAACTTGCCAAAGGATGAAAATGTTATTTTAGTAGGGCATGGAACCAGTCACCCGGGAAATTCCTGTTATGAGTGCCTTCAAAATAGGCTGAAAGATTTAGGCCATGAAAATATTCATATAGCTCTTATTGGGGCATACCCTTCAATGGAGGATACAATCAAATATTTAAAGTTTAAGGGAATAAAGAAAGTTGCTTTAGCTCCTTTTTTACTTGTGCTTGGAGTGCATGCAAGAAATGATATTTTTTCAGAAAAAGGCGGTTCCTGGGCTTCAAGGCTTAAGTCAGAGGGGATTTTCGTCCTTGAAATCTGCGTTGGACTTGGTGAGTATAAGGAGATAAGAAATATTTATATGAACCATTTAAGGGATACTTTAAACGGGAGAAATTTAGTCTTGGATAAAAATTAAAAGTAATAAGTGTCAGTTAAAAGGAGAATTATAATGAGATCTGTAATAATTGCGTCAAATTCATCAGGAGGAGGAAAAACCACTTTTACACTGGGATTAATGAATTTGTTTAAAAGAAAAGGATATGGAATAGATGGCTACAAGGTAGGGCCTGATTATATCGATGGAGCATTTCATAAAAAAGTAACAGGGAAGCCATCCAGAAACCTGGATGTTTTCCTGCAGGGAGAAGAGGGAGTAAAGGCTGTATATGGAAGAGGTACAGAAGAAATAGGAATAGTGGAGGGAGTCATGGGGGTTTATGACGGAACAGGAAGCACTTTAGAAGGCTCCACAGCACATATTTCTAAAATATTGGGACTGCCAATAATACTTTTAATCTCACCTAAAGCATCAAGCCTTACATTGATTGCAGAATTGAAAGGGATACTGGATTTTTCAGACTGTGATTTTAAGGGGATAGTACTAAACAACATAAGTAAATCATACTATGATTTACTTAAAAAACTGATAGAAGAAAAGTTAAACATAAAGGTTTTAGGGTTCATGCCCAGGGATGAACGGATTGCTTTGAAATCCAGGCATTTAGGACTGGTTCAAAGTGAAGAGGTGGAGGATTTACAGGAAAAGATAGATATTACAGCAGATTTAATACAAGAAAATGTTGATGTAGATTCAATTTCAGAGTTCATGAAAGAAACAGAAAGATTCGGAGACAACTACCATATTGATGATGAGGGGCTTAGGATAGGTGTTGCCATGGATACAGCCTTTTCATTTTACTATAGGGAGAACATTGAATTATTGGAGGAGGCGGGAGAAGTAATTTATTTCTCGCCTCTTAAGGATAAAAGGATTCCTGAAAACCTTGATCTAATATATCTGGGGGGAGGATATCCAGAGGTATTCAGGAAGGAGCTGTCAGGCAATAAAAGTTTTCGGGAGAGCCTATATGGGGAACTTCAAAAAGGTACCCCTTGTTACGCTGAATGCGGGGGGCTTATGTATTTGATGAAATCTATTGAAGGGGAAGAAATGGTGGGTTTTTTCAATGGAATCTCCAGCATGACAAACACCCTGAACAACTTTGGTTATAACAGCATAGAAGTAAGCAGTAATGCACTGGTTAAGAAAGATTTGAAGATTAATTCTCATGAATTCCATAAGTCAAAGGTAGTTTGCAGTGAGAAAACTGTATATAAGCTCAGAAAAATTGGATACACCGGGGAAATAAAGGAGTGGACATGCGGATATGTGAAAAACAATGCTCTGGGGGCTTATGGGCATATTCATTTCTTTTCAAACTTAGACTTCATAAGGGAAATTATAAAAAGCTGCAAGAAAAGAAATTTAGAAGGATAAATATATGTTTCTAACAATATAGTGGGGTTATCCATAATTTACATTTAGTGTGATATAATAGATATTATTGTAAATTTGGAGGCGGTTTCAATGCTGGGCTTTAATAAAAAACAGATGTTAGGAATTATAAATTCCTATTGGCCTAAAAGTTATAAATCCAAAAGGGATTTGGAGAAGATAAAAGAAGATTGTGAGCTTATAAGAGGTGTGGAAAAGGGAGAAAACTACATCAACGCTCAAAGTTTTGATGATCTTTCCATGGATGAAATCTTCAAAGTTGTTGACAGAACCAACAGCACTCCAGGGGAAACCATGCTTATGTATACCCTTACTGATCCGATCTTTGATGTTGGGGAACTTCAAAAAAGGGATAAAATTATTGATGAGATAAAGGAAAAGACATCTCTGAGAGATAAGCTGAATTATTTGCTTTTTGATTTGGGAAGAGAAGGCAAGAGGGAAGTTCTGTCATTTATTCTGGAGGATAAGAGACCCAGCAGGATAAAAGAGTTTTTATATATGCTGATAGGAAGCCTTATCCCTGTATTTATTTTAGGGGCTATTTTTATTGATCTAAGATTTCTTATAGCAGCAACTATGGTATACCTTGTAAATATAGAGATACATTATCATATAGAAAATAAGTTTGAAATTGGCAACATACCATATTTAGCAAAGATGATCAGCACCCTGAAGAAGATTAAGGAAATAGATGATGATGAATTTAAGGATTTCAGGGAAAGAGCTGAAAGGATTTATGGCAGGATTAAGCCAATAAATAGGGAAATATTTTTTATATCTAAAAGTGAAGATTTAGATTCATTACTGGATTTAGTGTTTCTGTTTTTCTTACTTCAGGAAAGGGCATATTACAAGTTTATTAAGAAGCTTCCGGTATATAGAAATGACTTATATGATGGATATAAATTGATTGGTGAAATAGATACCTATTGTTCTGTTACAGCTTTAAGAGCAGACTTGCCCTGTTATGCAAAACCGGAATTTAATAGGAAAAAGGAAATACAAATTGAGGAAGGATATCATCTTCTAGTGGAAAATGTTGTAGCCAACTCCATAGAGGTTAATAAAACCGGAGCAATAATTACCGGCAGCAATATGTCCGGTAAATCCACATTTTTAAAGATGACAGCAATAAACTGCCTGTTTGCTCAGACTATATTTACTTGTCCAGCAAAGAAATATGAAGGAGATTTATTTCATATAATCACTTCTTTAAATCCAAAGGAAGATATATTAGAGGGGAAAAGCTACTATTTAGGAGAAGCTAAAGCCATATTAAGCATACTTCAGGAGCAAGAAAAGGGTAAAAATGTTGTATGTTTTATTGATGAAATATTCAGAGGCACCAATCCTCTGGAAAGAATAAGTGCCTCAAGAGCACTATTAAATTACTTTAATAAGGAAAAGGTTCTTTGTCTTATTTCAACTCACGACATTGAAATAACAAGATATTTTGATAATATTTATAATTTCTATCATTTTGAAGATGATGTAAGCAGGGAAAAGGGATTAATATTTGATTATCATATCAAAGAAGGAATAGGAACAAAAAGCAATGCCATTAAGCTTTTGGAGTATATAGGATATCCTGAAGAGGTTACTAAAGAGGCTAACGAAACATTGGAGGAGCTTAGAAAAATAATTTAAAGAACGTGTCATGAATTTATGTACTTAAATAAAGTGTTGATAGGATGTTATCAACACTTTAAATTTTTACTCTTTAGGAAATTATAAAATTTAAAAGCTGTGGATAACTTAAGGCTAATGCGATTATACGTAGTCTAGTTACAATCCCTAAAGAGTAAAAAATAAAAATAGTCGCCTGCCAGATTTTCCTCATATACATTCGGAAAGGCAGATGCGAGAAAAAAATCGACGGCTCATAATCGCCTTGGCGATTTTTTTATTTAATTATGTGTACAGTGCCTTCTTTTCTAGGATTATAGGAAGGTGATGCAGCATATCCGAAAATTCCTGAGCCAACTACTGAATAGCCTTCAGGTATTTTAAGTTCTTCAAGAAGTTTTTTTCCCTCTTCTGAACCGGAGATTGCCCTTACGGCATGAATCCAACAGGAAGCTACCTCCAATGATTGGGCCACGAGAAACATATTTCCCAAAGCCAGAGCAGCATCAATTTCTGGTGCAATTGCATTGTCAGCAGCGGAGACAATTACCAATGAGGGAGCATTATAGAAGAGATTTAAGTTCTTATCCTGATCTCTTTTTAAGGCTTTCTTACAAAAGTCATTTATTCTCTTTACAAGTTCATTGCTCTGAACAACAGAAAAATGCAGCAGTTTCTGGTTCATGGCACTGGGAGCAAGGTTTCCGGCTTTTAATATGGAGTTTAATTCTTCATTTTTTATCTGTTCAGTTTTATAGATTCGAATGCTTCGTCTGTTTTCTATGGTTTTTAAAGTTTCATTCATTTTTCCAACTCCTAAATTTATATAAATTCTATTATTAAAATAAAAATTTCACACAAAAATCTCTTGGATTGGTTCCGCCGATAGAAATTATATCTATTAATCTTTATAAAGACTTACTTTTTCCCGTCTCTTATTTCCAGAATTCTATTCCAGGCATCTTCAAGGCTTATTCTATTTTCAGCTAGATCACTTTTCAGCTGTTTAAGAGTATTTAAGTTATCCACATTAGATTCTTTTCTGACATTAAGAGATTCCGAACCGTTTTTGCCAGGGTTGTTTGTTATAAAGTTTTCAATACTTTCTTCCAGTACTGAAATTCCCAGGTCAATCTGGGAAAGTATCTGATCTTTTGAAGGAACCACAGCTACACCTTCAGTTCGTGCTTTTTTTTCAAGTTTTTGTATTTGAATGCCGTTATCTTTCAATTTATCCCCTGCGTCAGCGCTGGCATTTATTTCATCCTCAGTAACAGGAATATTATCATTTAAAAGCCTGGTGTGCTCATTATCGAATTCCTTTTTCATTTTCTCAATGAAGTCATTATTTATAAGAACAGAAAAGTTTTTAGAATAAGCTGCCGTGCTGATGGTGACAAAAGTAAAAATAATCAATGAAGCCAAAGCAATAATTCTTGATTTTATCATAAAATTCCTCCATTTAATTTTAAGTTGCCGCTTTTTTAATTTTTATTGTATACAGAGTAACATCCTTAAACTGTGAATTAACCCATACAAGGTAATCTCTCAGCTTTACGTTTTCCATGAATCTGGAGGGACCAGTACCATGCTGAGCCATGTACAAATCAGTTGAGTCGTATTTATGCACAACTTGAGAATGATTTATCCCTCCGATGCCTTTGTATTGGATGACATCACCTTCAAAAAGATTTTTATATATTTCATAATAAGTGGAATCAGTCAAAGCTTCAGTCAGGGAGTAGATCTTAAAACTGTATGCTCTGTTATATCCTATGTTGTTGTAATTAGCCCAATGCTGCATAAATTGGTTGACTCCGGTCCAGGAATATGAACGCTGAGGGGGATTGCTTCCATAATAGTACCATGAACTGATATTGGAATAATCAGGATAGCCAATCATGGGCAGGCCTCCGGCTCTCAGTACTTGTGAGACAAAATTTGTGCAGTCACCACCGCTTTTCAGGTAGTTATAGTATGCATTGTTTCCGGGATATCCGGCATAGGCTTCGGCATATTCTTTAGCCTTTTTACGGACATATAGCAAGTTTGCGCTGTAAGAATTGGTGAAGTTGCCTGCAGAGGCTGCTGTTGAGAAAAGTATAGAAAAGATAATTATTAATATCAGAACAAATTTAATTTTTTTACTCATTTTCTTTTTCCCTCATGAAAATTCTTTTGCTATTTAAATAAAGATTTAAAATTACAATAACAGACTTAGTTTTCCCGGATTCAACAAAGATATTCAACTTCTGATGGTGGAACCGTCAAGGAAAATAGCAAATGGGAGGAAATGAAAGATAGATGTGATAAAACAGGATATTGCGGTTTTACACCACTTGGTTAATTTGTTGACAATTCATGGCGTATGATATATATTTTTAGTATAAAATTATATGTATCTTCAGGGCAGGGTGAAATTCCCTACCGGCGGTAAAGCCCGCGAGCTATTTTAGCAGATTCGGTTAGATTCCGAAGCCGACAGTAAAGTCTGGATGAAAGAAGATTGGTGAAAGAAAAGGGAAGTCTGTTTATGATTTATAAATAGGCCTTACTTTGATGAATGCAGAGCTCTGAAATCATAAGATTTTAGAGTTTATTTTTTTGTATTAAGGTAAAATTATATAGATAGTGAGATACATAAGAAAGGAGGGCACCTATGGAAGAACTTTATATGAGAAGAGCCCTGGAACTTGCCAAAAAAGGAGAAGGAAGAGTTAATCCCAATCCTATGGTAGGGGCTGTGATAGTAAAGGATGGAGAGATAATAGGAGAAGGATACCATGAGTATTGCGGAGGTCCACATGCAGAGGTTAACGCAATTGCAAATGCCTCCAGACCTGTGAAAGGAGCAGAAATTTACGTAACCCTTGAGCCATGCCACCATCATGGAAAAACTCCCCCTTGTGTAGATGCATTAATCAGAAACAAATTTTCCAGGGTTGTCATAGGTCAGAAGGATCCAAACCCTTTAGTTGCAGGCAAAAGTATTGAAAAGTTAAAACAGCTGGGGATAGAAGTGCAAGTGGGAATACTTGAGGATGAATGTAAAAAGCTTAATGAAGTATTTAATAAATTTATTGTTACTTGTGAACCCTTTGTAGTTTTAAAATCCGGAATCAGTCTCGACGGCAAGATAGCAACCAGCAGCGGGGAATCAAAGTGGATAACCGGAGAAGAAGCCAGGGCAGAAGTACAAAGACTGAGAAACAAGCTTTCAGGAATAATGGTTGGAGCAGATACGGTAATTAAGGATGATCCCCTTCTGACATGCAGGATTCCGGGAGGAAGAAATCCTGTCAGGATAGTGGTGGACAGTACCTTAAGGATTCCTTCCAATGCAAAGGTTCTTGATGTCCATGAAGGATCTCAGTGCATAATAGCAACTACTGAAAAAGCATCGTCAGAAAAGATTGAAGCACTGAGAAGCAAGGGAGTTAAAATACTCGTGCTGCCGCAGAATAAAGGAAGGGTGTCCCTTAAGGCCCTTATGAAAGAATTAGGCAGAGAAAAAATAGACAGTATTCTGCTGGAAGGCGGAGGAAGTCTTAACTATTCAGCATTAAGGGAAAATATAGTTGATAAGGTGCAATATTATATTGCTCCTAAGATAATAGGAGGAAAGGATGCGAAGACATCTGTTGAGGGTGACGGAATAGAGAACCTCAAGGATGCATTCGTTCTTAATAACCTTCAGTGCAGAATGGTCGGAAATGATATATTAGTGGAAGGATATCTGAAAGAAGGTGAGTATAATTGTTTACCGGAATAATTGAAGAAATAGGTGTAATTGAGGAAGTAAAGAAGGCTGGAGCAGGATCAAGAATAAAAGTCAGGGCCGAAAAGGTAATGAAGGACACAAAATTAGGAGACAGTATAAGCACCAACGGAGTCTGCCTGACAGTGACTGATTTCTGGAGCAATGGCTATTATGCGGATGTCATGGCAGAAACCATGAGAAGAAGCAGCCTAGGAGATTTAAAACCAGGAGCAAGGGTTAACCTTGAAAGAGCCCTGAGCTTGAATGACAGACTGGGAGGTCATATTGTAAGCGGACATATTGATGACGTTGGCACAATAGCGGATATCAAAAGGGAGTCAAATGCTGTATGGATAACAATAGCTGCACCGGCAGATGTGCTTAAATATGTGGTTGAGAAAGGCTCTGTTGCAATTGATGGCATAAGCCTTACTGTGGCATGTGTAGACAGTGAAGTATTCAAGGTATCTATAATTCCTCATACAGGGGAGGAAACTACCCTTCTTAAAAAAGGAAAAGGGGAACGTGTCAATTTAGAGTGTGACGTATTAGGAAAATATGTTGAGAAGCTCTTAAGTTTTAATAAAGGTAAGGAAGAAAAGAAGAAAAGTTCTTTAACAATGGATTTTCTATTGGAAAATGGATTTTAAGAAAGGCGGAGTTCTGCAAATGTATAAATTTAATACTATTGAAGAGGCTATTCAGGATATCAAAGACGGAAAAATTATTGTTGTAGTAGATAACGAAGACAGGGAAAATGAAGGAGATCTTCTTATGGCTGCTGAGAAGGCTGAAGGTAAGGACATAAACTTTATGGCCACTCATGGAAGAGGATTAATCTGTACACCTATAGATGAGGCTATAGCTGACAGGTTGAATTTCCACCCTATGGTGGAGACCAATACTGACAACCATGGAACTGCTTTTACAGTTTCTGTTGATTGGATGGGCACCACAACAGGAATATCAGCTTTTGAAAGAGCTGACACAGTAAACAAAATAATTGATGAAGCTTCAAAACCTGAGGACTTCAAGAGACCTGGCCATGTATTCCCTCTGGTTGCTAAAAAAGGCGGGGTTTTGGAAAGACCAGGACACACAGAAGCAGCAGTAGATTTGCCAAGGTTGGCAGGGTTAAAGCCAGCCGGAGTTATATGTGAAATCATGAATGATGACGGAACTATGGCAAGAGTTGATGATCTTATGAAATATAGCGAAAAACATGGTTTGAAGATTATTACAATAGAAGCTTTGATAGAATACTTAAAGGAAAAAAGATAAAAATATATTTTAGGAGGAATTAAGAATGAAAAATTACGAAGGAAATTTAGTTGCAAAAGGTTTGAAATTTGGTATTGTTGTAGGAAGGTTTAATGAGTTTATAGGTTCTAAACTTTTGGGAGGAGCAATAGACGGGTTTAAAAGACATGGTGCTAACGATGAAGATATAGAAATAGCTTGGGTTCCAGGCGCATTTGAAGTTCCGCTTGCGGCTAAGAAAATGGCTGAAAGCAAGAAATATGATGCTGTTATATGTTTAGGGGCTGTAATAAAAGGATCTACACCACACTTTGATTATGTATGTGCAGAAGCTTCAAAGGGAATAGCTAATGTTTCATTAAGTACCGGATTACCTGTAATATTTGGTATATTAACAACAGACTCTATAGAGCAGGCAATAGAAAGAGCTGGAACTAAAGCAGGAAACAAGGGATATGATGCTGCAGTTTCTGCTATAGAAATGGCAAATTTATTAAAAGAATTCATATAATTAACTTTGAATGAAAAAAAGGCGGAGCATGCGCTCCGTCTTATTTTTTGCTGTTAGACATATTTATTGCTTTTTGAGTGCAGGAATCAATAGCTCCCATAACAGCACCCCTGAAATTATTTTTTTCAAGAGTATAAACAGCTTCTATGGTTGTTCCGGCTGGAGAACATACCATGTCCTTCAAGGCCCCTGGATGAATTCCTGATTCCAGAACCATTTTTGCAGAACCTAAAACAGCCTGAGCTGCTATTTTATAGGCTTTATCCCTGGGAACTCCGTGAAGAACTGCCCCGTCAGCCATAGCCTCAATGAACATATATACCATTGCAGGAGAAGATCCTCCTATGGCTAATGCCTTATCAATCATTGGCTCATCAACAATTTCTGTTTTACCTACATTGTTAAATAAATCTACTGAATAGTTGAATTCTTCTTCTGTCACTATGAAGTTCTTGCATATAAGAGTTATGCTTTCACCCACAAGTGCGGCTGTATTAGGCATTACTCTTACAATCTTTGTGTCTGTGCCTAAGGTTTCCTCTAAGAATTTAACAGGAATACCTGCAGCTATGGTGATTATAAGCACATCCTTCTTTAAAACAGGCTTAATATCAGCCAGCATATCAGTAAAGAACTGAGGCTTAACAGCTAATACGATAACATCTGCATTTTCTGCAGCAGTCTTATTGTTATTGGAAACATTAATTCCGAACCTCTCTGCAGCTGAAGATAATGCTTTTTCAGAAATATCTGAAGCAGTTATGTTTTCCGGAGAAGCAAATTTTGATGATACAATGCCGCCAATAATAGCCTGAGCCATATTGCCGCAGCCAATAAATCCTATATTTTTAGACATTAAAAATACCCCCTTAATGTAACTAAAAATATTTTACCACAAAAAAGGGGGATAGGAAACTTTAGCTGAATATCCAGATATCAAGAGCAAGGCTTCCAAATGGAATCAGCATAATTTTTCAATAAATCAGTATACTTATTAGAGTCATAAATAATGTTTGGAGCTCCATGAGCGATAAAAAGGCTTTAAAGCATAATATAAACATCCTTTACGTCTGTATTATACAGATATGATATATTAATTAATATTATATGATATTTATTATTTATTAACAATATAAAATTTATTAGGGAGCTAAACAATAAATTTAAATTAAAAAAGAGAGGCAGAAGCATTATAGCTTATATTGTCTTAATAATTTGGTCTTTATGATCATATTCTGGAACATGTGATTAATGAAGGAATAAGGAGGAATAAGGAGGAATAATCAAATCTGTCAAGAAATTGTTAACAAGTTTGGGATTATAAAATGTTGACTGAAAACTCGACAGGTGCTAATATGATAAATAGTTAGTTGCCTAACTAAATGGAGGTGTATAAGATGGAAGGTATTAATGAGGATTCCTTATATGCTATTTTTAATCAGGTAATAAAGTTGAAGTTTGCCAGAGCCCATAGGTTGCTGGATTCTCTAGGTCTGCATCCTGGACAGGCACATTTATTACAGGCGGTAGGACATAACAAGGGCATAAGCCAAAATCAGCTTGCAAAAATTTTAAATGTGAAGCCCGCAACAGTGACAGGAATGATTAAAAAAATGGAAAAAGCCAGCCTTATAGAACGTAAGGTTGATGAGGATGATCAAAGGATCCTAAGGGTTTATCCTACAGAAGCAGGAGAGAAACTGGGCTTAAAGCTTAAGGGGTATTACGATGAAATAGGTGAAAATTGCTTTAAAAATTTTACCAATGAAGAATTAATATTGTTCCGAAGGTTTTTAATGCAAATGAAATCTAACTTGGAAGATATAAATGAAGAAAAACTGGACAAAGAATTCCCAGAATTTTAATAACAATTTTTTAGAATGGAGTTGAGGTAGATGATAAAATTATTCAGGTTTTTAAAAAGATATTCAATACAAGTTATTGCAATATTAGTGCTGATCTTCCTGCAAGTCATGGCAGAACTCACTTTGCCTAATATTATGTCAAGTATTGTTGATACCGGAATAGTGAACGGAGATGTGGATTACATACTTCAAAAAGGTGCAGAAATGCTTGGTATAGCTTTGGGAGGAGCTGCCTGTTCTGTAGTTGCAGCGCTTTTTGCATCTAAGGTTGCCATGGCTTTTGCCAAGGATATAAGAAAAGAAGTGTTCACCCATGTGGAAGGTTTTGCTCTTAATGAGTTTAATAAAATTCCTACGTCTTCACTTATAACAAGAACAACAAATGATATAACTCAAGTTCAGACAGTTATGATAATGGGACTGAGAATATTGGTTATGGCTCCTATGATGTTTATAGGAGGACTTATTATGGCCCTTTCAAAGGATGTATACCTTTCAAGGGTTATCGCAGTTGCTATTCCATTTGTTTTAGGAATGATGATTTTTGTAGGGCTGAAAGGAATGCCTTTATTCAAGAGCATGCAGAAAAAAGTGGATAGGCTGAATCTTGTAGTAAGAGAAGGGCTTTCTGGTATAAGAGTTATCAGGGCTTTTAACAGAACTGAATTTGAAAATGAAAAGTTTAAAGAAGCAAATAAAGAATTGACTGATGTTGCAATAAAAGTAAACAAGATGATGGCAGTGCTTATGCCGTTGATGATGCTGATATTTAATCTTATGACCATCGGAATACTTTGGTTTGGAGCTAACCGCATAGATATTGGAGAATTGAAGGTCGGAGACTTAATGGCATTTATTCAGTACTCCATGCAGATAATGATGTCAGTGGTTATGGTTGCTATGATGTTTATTCTAATACCAAGAGCATCTGCATCAGCTGTAAGAATAAATGAAGTTCTTGATTTAAAACATGAAATTCTGGATCCGAAGAAACCTGAAGAAGCTAAGGAAGAGCGCGGGCATGTGGAATTCAGGAATGTTGTATTCAGATATCCAGGAGCAGAGGAACCTGTACTGAACAACATTTCTTTTGATGCAAGACCAGGTGAAACAACAGCTATAATAGGAAGTACAGGATCAGGTAAAACTGCGCTGATTAATTTAATACCACGTTTTTATGATATAGAAAGCGGAAATATCTATGTAGATGGCGTAAACATCAGAGATATGGCTCAAGAGGAACTTAGAAAGAAGATAGGGCTGATTCCCCAAAAAGCTGTATTATTCTCAGGAACTATAGCTGAAAACATAAGATATGGTAAGGAAGATGCCACTGATGAAGAGGTTATTCATGCAGCGGAAGTGGCACAAGCAGCGGATTTTATATCCAATATGAAGGATGGCTATGAATCGTATATAGCGCAAGGCGGCGGAAATGTATCCGGAGGGCAGAAGCAGCGTCTTGCAATAGCCAGAGCATTGGTTAGAAAGCCTGAGATATATGTATTTGATGACAGCTTTTCAGCTTTGGATTTTAAGACTGATGCGAAATTAAGAGCAGCTCTTAAGGGTGAAACAGGAAAATCAACAGTTCTTATTGTTGCCCAGAGAGTCAGCACAGTTATGGATGCAGACAGAATCATAGTACTGGAAGAAGGAAAAATAGTAGGAACAGGAACTCATAAAGAGCTTCTAAATACCTGTGAAATATACCATGAAATTGTATCTTCACAGCTTTCAGAGGAGGAGATATCATGAGTGAAATGAGAAATAACGGACCAAGAAGAGGCGGTCCAGGCGGAGGCCACATGGGCGGAGGACCTATGGGAGTTGTAATGGCCGGAGAAAAAGCCAAGGATTTTAAAGGGACAGGCAGAAGACTTTTAGGATATTTAAGGCCTCATACTGTACGTATAGTAACTGTATTTCTAGTAGCTATATTAAGTACAATATTTATGATAGTGAGCCCTAAGATAATGGGTAAAGCTACAACAAAACTATTTGAGGGATTGATGTCAAAATATGAATACAGTGCCGTATCAGATGCAGTAATTAAAGGCACTGAGCAGATTAAGACACAGACTCAGGAGGCTCAAAAGAAAATTCAGGAGCAGATAAAAGCGAATCCTCAGCAGGCTCAGCAAATTATGGCTCAGGCACAGCTTCAGATGCAGCAGGCAATTGAAGCTCAAAATACACCTGAAATGAAGGAAAAACAGCAGAAGTTACAGGATATATTGTCAAAATACATGCCTCAGGATGATTTGACTAAGCTTAATACGGCAATGAAGTCCGGTGATGTGGATACAGTAAAGGCCATTTTCAGCCAGTACAAACCGGCGATAGACTTCCAATATATACGAAATATACTGCTTTTATTGATTGGATTCTATATTATAAGTTCATTGTTCAGTTTCATTCAAGGATGGATAATGTCCGGAGTAGCTCAGGTTACAGTTTATGATATGAGAAAAGACCTGAATAATAAGCTCGAAAAGCTTCCTTTGAAATATTTTGATGGAAGAACAAAAGGGGAAGTTCTCAGCCGTTTTACAAATGATCTGGATACGGTTGGGGCAACAATTCAGCAATCACTTACCCAGCTTATTACTTCAATAGTAAGCATAATAGGTATAATAGTGATGATGCTTACAATAAGTCCTTTAATGACACTTATAGCGGTGGCAGTTTTACCAGTGAGCATTTTCCTTATAAGGCCTCTGCTTGGAAAATCTCAAAAATACTTCTCAGCTCAGCAAAAGCACTTGGGTGAATTGAACGGGCATATTGAAGAAATGTATACAGGCCATAACATAGTTAAAGCCTTTGGACGGGAAAAAGCTTCTCTGGCCAAGTTTGAAAATGTGAATGAGGATTTATATAAAGTAGGCTGGAAAGCTCAGTTCATTTCCGGACTTATCATGCCGTTAATGCAATTCGTAAATAACATCGGATATGTGGTGGTATGTGTTACAGGTGGATATTTAGCTACGAAGAAAGCTATAGAAGTTGGAGACATTCAGGCATTCATCCAATACATGAGACAATTCTCACAACCTATAAACCAGACAGCAAATATTGCAAATACAATTCAATCAACTGTTGCAGCGGCTGAGCGTGTGTTTGAAGTTCTTGATGAAGAGGAAGAAGTTCCTGAAATAGCAGAACCTAAAGTGCTGGAAAATCCAACAGGAGCTGTAAAGTTTGAGCATGTGAACTTCAGCTACAAAGAAGATGTGAAGCTTATTGAGGATATGAACATAGACGTAAAACCAGGACAAACTATAGCCATAGTAGGACCTACAGGGGCAGGAAAGACCACTTTGGTTAATCTTCTAATGAGATTTTATGAAGTCAATGGCGGTAATATAACTCTAGATGGAATTGATATAAGGGAGTTAACCCGTGAAAACCTTCGTAATATATTTGGGATGGTTCTTCAGGATACCTGGTCTTTCAACGGATCAATAAGGGACAACATAGCTTATGGTAAAAAAGATGCAACTGAGGAAGAGATAATAAGAGCAGCCAAAGCAGCTCATGCGGATCATTTTATCAGAACCCTGGATCATGGATATGATACTGAGCTAAATGAAGAAGCATCTAATATTTCTCAAGGTCAAAAGCAGCTGCTTACTATTGCAAGGGCAATACTGGCTGATCCTGCCATACTGATACTTGATGAAGCTACAAGCAGTGTTGATACAAGAACAGAAGTTTATATACAAAAGGCTATGAACAACCTGATGAAGGGAAGAACAAGCTTTGTCATTGCACATAGATTATCTACAATAAGGGATGCAGATCTTATACTTGTAATGAATCAGGGAACAGTAATTGAGCAGGGAAATCACAAAGAACTTATGGAACAAAACGGATTCTATGCAGATCTATATAACAGTCAATTCTCAAATGGGAGTTTTGACGAAGAAGCAGTTTAGTATATAAGAGAAAGATAAAAGGGCTGCATCAAAACTAATTAATTTGTTTTGATGCAGTCCTTCTCTTTCTTTAGATATTAGCAATGAGCAGAATTAGGATATCTAAAGAGGTAATAACTATGCTTCTGTCTTTTCTGATGCTTCAGGGTCAAAAGCATTTAAATACATTTCCTTAATTTCACTTATTAATGGGTATCTGGGATTTGCCCCTGTGCATTGATCATCGAAGGCTTGTACAGACATATCATCCAAAGTTTTGATGAACTTTTCCTTTGAAATTCCTGCTTCCTTTATAGTCATTGGTATTCCAAGAGTTTTCTTTAATTCATCAATGGCTTTTAATAATAATTCAATTTTTTCATCATCAGTATTTCCGCCAAGTTTCAGATATTCAGATATATTGACATATCTGCTCTTGATGTTAGGATATTTGTATTGAGGGAATCCAGCCTGTTTGCTTGGATCTTCCGCAGCATTGAATTTGATTACTTCATTTATCAGAAGTGCATTTGCTATTCCGTGTGGGATATGGTGTTCAGCACCTAATTTATGAGCCATTGAGTGGCAAACCCCTAAGAAGGAATTGGCAAAAGCCATACCAGCCATTGTAGAAGCATGAGCCATTTTTTCTCTTGCTTTAATGTTAGTGGTACCTTCGGTATATGCCTGTGGCAAGTACTTGAAAATCAGTCTGATGGATTCTAAAGCCAATCCGTTAGTGTATTCAGATGCCATTATAGATGTATAAGCTTCCAGTCCATGAGTAAGGGCATCAATTCCTGAAGCTGCAGTCAGGCTTCTTGGCATATTCATCATCAGTTCAGCATCAATTATTGACATATCAGGAGTCAGTTCATAGTCAGCCAATGGATATTTTATTCCTGATTTTTCATCTGTTATTACTGCGAAAGGAGTTACTTCAGAACCTGTACCTGCTGATGTTGTTATTGCTACCATCATAGATTTAGTGCCTAGTTTAGGAAATGGGCAGATTCTTTTTCTTATATCCATAAATCTCATAGCCACATCTTCAAATTTTATTTCAGGGTGTTCATATAGTACCCTCATTATTTTGGCAGCATCCATAGGAGAACCTCCGCCAAGGGCTATTATAACATCAGGCTGGTAGTTAAGCATTTCATTTGCACCTTTAATTGCTGTGGAGAGAGTAGGATCAGGTTCTACCTCAGTAAATACTTTGAAGTCTATTCCTATTTCTGAAAGAACACTGGTAACTTTATCAGTGTATCCAAGATCATTTAATATTTTATCAGTTACAATAAAAGCCCTCTTTTTATCCATATCTTTTAATTCTTTTATGGCAAACGGAAGGGAACCGTATTTGAAGTAAATTTTTTGCGGAACTTTAAACCAAAGCATATTTTCTCTCCTTTCAGCTACATTTTTAATATTTAGAAGGTGCTTCGGACCTATGTTATCAGAAACAGAGTTACCTCCCCATGGACCGCAGCCCAGAGTGAAAGATGGAGTGAGTCTGAAGTTGAAAACATCTCCCATAGCACCATGGCTTGCAGGAACATTAATCAGGGTTCTTACTGTTTTCATGGCTGCAGAGAATTTATCCACCTTATCCTGCTGAGTCATGGTATCGGTGTATAATATTGAAGTATGGCCCAATCCCCCTTGTTCAATAAGTCTTTCCGCTTTATTGACAGCCTCATCGAAAGTTTTTGCATTATACATGGCAAGGATAGGAGAAAGCTTCTCGTGTGCGAAAGGCTCTGTAAATTCTACAGATTTTGCTTCAGCAATTAGCACTTTTGTGTTATCAGGAACTTTAATGCCTGCAAGTTCAGCTATTTGCTTAGCAGATTGTCCTACGATATTGGGATTTATATTTCCGTTTATCAATAAGATTTTTCTTAATTTTTCAGCATCCGGGAAGTTTAATACATAACCTCCTCTTTCCTGAAATTCTTTTTTAACCTCGTTGTATATTGAGTCAAGCGCAATTACAGATTGTTCAGAGGCGCATATTACTCCGTTGTCAAAAGCCTTTGACAAAAGAATTGAACTTACAGCCATTTTTATATGAGCAGTATCGTCAATGATTGCCGGAGTGTTACCAGCTCCTACACCGATAGCAGGTTTTCCGGAAGAATAGGCTGCTTTCACCATTCCAGGACCTCCTGTTGCTAATATTATATCTGCTTCTCTCATGATAGTCTGAGATAATTCAATGCTGGGTTCATCAATCCAGCCGATTATTCCGTTAGGAGCACCAGCTTCAACAGCTGCGTCATGGATGATTTTTGCAGCTTCAATTGTTGAATTTTTTGAACGTGGATGAGGTGAAAATATAATTCCATTTCTGGTTTTCAAGGAAATTAATGCTTTGAATATAGCGGTAGCTGTAGGATTGGTTGTAGGAATCACAGCTGCAACTACACCTATAGGACTAGCTATTCTTTTAAATCCAGCTGCCTTATCATGCTCCAGTACTCCGCAAGTTTTTTCGTCCTTATATTTATTATATATATATTCAGCTGCAAAATGGTTTTTTATAACCTTATCTTCCAGTATACCCATTCTGCTTTCTTCCACAGCCATTTTTGCCAGCTTGATTCTTGCATTATTTGCAGCTATCGCAGCTCTTCTGAATATTTCATCAACCTGCTCCTGAGTATAGGTTGCAAATATTTTTTGAGCGCTTCTCACTTCCTCCAATTTTTTCATTAATTCTTCAGTATTTGTAACTTTCATTTCATATCCCCCTCTAGTTTTAGATAAATTTCGTTAAAGATTTAACACATGTGCTAATGATATAACAAGAAAAATGATTAGTCAAGCCTATTTTCTGAAAATTATAAAAACATTTTAACAATGTGTTAATAGTACAAGGTTTTCACTGAAAAAAGTGCATTAATAAGATGAATAAATAATTAAATGTGAAGATGACAAAATAGAGTGAAAATAGATAGCGAAATATATTGATAAATATTTAACTAGTGGGTTGGTATGTACTTGCTCAATTGGAAGCAAATCTATAAAAGCTAAAGGAAGAAAGAAGCAGCTTTCTACAATTCCTTTTATCTTTAAATTTAATGTGATTTTGATGTATAATATTAGCATGTATTATTTTGGGGGGATCAATCATGCTGAGAACTATAATATGGTTTATATATTTTGGGTTAAGTTTAATTGGAACTATCCCTAAACTTTTAAGTATCAAGAAGAGGATTGAAAGTGGAAAAAAAGCAGAAGATATTGAGACTATACACAAATATGCCTCAAAGTGGGCTCTTTTTCAAATAAAGAACAGTGGAGCAAAAGTTAAGGTATATGGTCAGGAGAATGTTCCGAAGGACACTAATGTGCTTTTTATAAGCAACCATCAGGGAAACTTTGATATTCCACTGATTATGGCATATATAGATAAGCCTAAAGGATTTATAGCTAAAATTGAGCTTTCTAAATTTCCGATATTGAGCACATGGATGAAATATATGGACTGTGTATTTATGGACAGAAGCAATATCAGAAAATCAGGAGAGGCTATAGTTGAGGGAATCAAGCTGCTTAAAAACGGAAGATCCCTGGTTATTTTCCCGGAAGGAACAAGAAGCAGGGGAAAAGGATTAGGGGAATTTAAAGCTGGAAGCTTTAAATTAGCAACAAAATCAAAGGTCCCGGTTATACCTGTATCAATTAACGGCTCTTATAGGCTCATGGAGAAGAATGGAATAAAGATTACACCTGCGGAGGTGGAGCTTTTCATACATCCTATGATAGAGCCCTCAAAGCTTACAAAAGAGGAATTGGATAAGCTTCCGGAAACAGTGAAAAATATAATAGCAAGTAAGGTGGATACAAGTGAATAGAACTTTTAAAAACAAAGAGCAGAGCCATATCTGCTTTTTTTATTATAAGAATTGTTTTTAATAGCTAATATTGATAAATAGCTGAAATATATAGTATCATAATACAAAGTTTATATAGGAGGAATAATAAAATTAGTACACGATTTTCACAATTCAATTGAAAAAGTATGTATTAATTAATCTATGTAAATGTTTTAATATAGAACCATAAGGTAGGGAGGGAACACAAAAGATGAGTCTAATTGCAATAGATAGTAAATTAATGATTCTAATTATGAAATTGCAAGAAAAAAAATACTCCACCTTGGATGAACTTGCCAAGGATTCAGAAGTCAGTACAAGAACTATCAGAAATTACATAAAACAGATAAACGGAATACTCCATAAGGACATGGCTCAGATTGTAGGCTATAAAGATAAGAGATATGGGATAGAAGTTTATGATGAACTGAAATTTTCTGAATTCCAGCAACAATATTTAAACAATAAAGCCAATTTTAAGTGGTTGGTTACTCCAAATGACCGAACGGAGTATTTAGTAAGAAAATTTGTTGTTGAGGAAGGTACTTTCAAAACTGATGATCTGGCAGAAGAAATGAATGTAAGCAGAACAACTTTAATAAATGACATTAAAAGAATATCAGATGTTATGGGAAAGTTCAGTTTACAAGTCAAGGGAAAAACAAATGAAGGAATATCATTACAGGGAAGTGAAATTAATAAAAGATTATTTTTCTTATATTTTTTCTATAATGAGTTTAAAGAAGAAACCATCAGCTTTAATAATAATCTGGAATTAACTGAAAGTGATTACAGAAAGTTAAAGATTAAGCTTAAGGATGCTTTTAAATCAAACAACTATAAGATATCAGAAGAGGGTGTAAGAAGTGTCATAAGTTTTGTAGTAGTATTGCTGATCAGATTGAAACAGAAAAAATATATAAAAAAGTTAGAAGAAAAGCATAAACAACTGACGAATACAGAAGATTTTAAAATGGCACAGGTATTGGCAAATAATATAGAAAATGACTTTAATGTACATATACCTGAAAATGAAGTCATATTTTTAACACTTCCATTGATGGGAAGATCGTCTCCTATAAGGGGAGAAGAAGATTTATTTAAAGTAAACCCCAATGTAAATAAGGTAGTTAAGCTTATGTTCAAACAGATTTATGATGAAATGGGGTTGGATTTAATGGAGGATAAGGAAGCATATATAGGTTTGGAGTATCATTTGAACTTCGCCATGAACAGAATACTGTTCAATTTACCTATAAATAATCCCTTGCTGGAAGATATTAAAAAGTATTATCCATTTCCTTATGCTCTTGCAAAAATTTCAGCAGAAGTCATTGAAAGATTTTATAATGTAAAGGTTATAGAAGATGAAGTTGGATATATAGCATTGCATTTTGGCAGCTATGTAGAAAGAAGAAACAGTAAATATTTTTCAATAACCAAGATTGCACTGGTTTGCGGAACTGGATTAGGAACAGCTAAGCTATTAGAAATTAAGTTGAGAAAACTCCTGGGAAGTGACAAGAAGATCGATATATATTCAGACTCAGATGTTACAGAGGATTTGCTTAAGTCTTATGATATAGTATTCACAACGGTGGATTTAACTTGTGGGAATGTACCTGTAATTAAGCTTACTGCAATATTCAGTGATAATGAAATCATTAAGGAAATAGAAAAAAAATACAAATCACCAAAATACAAGTTAAGTTATGATGAATCCAAAAGACCATTTGTTCATTTAAGTGTACCTGAAGAGCAATTATTTATATTAAATGAAGAAAGTTATTTAAGCAGCATTGAGAATATGGTTGATGGTTTGTCAAAGGTCACAGTGTTGGATAAAGGTTTAAAGGAAAGATTGCTGGAAAGAGAAATGAAATCCTCAACAGCTTTCGATAACTATGTAGGATTGCCCCATGCAGTTAATTATGGAAGTGAAAAATTTATATTATCAATAGGAGTATTACAAAAACCAGTGCTTTGGGGATCTAATGAAGTCAGGATACTGATAATGCTTTTGATACCAGATGAAGAATTTATAGATCCTGATATGGTAATAAAGATATATGAGGAAATTCTCAAAGCATGTCAAAATAAGAAGTTCATAGAAGAATTAAGTAAGGTAAGAAGCTATAAAGAATTTTTAGAGATAAACAGAAAGGAGAATTTTTAATGAACAATGTTTTCACATTAGTTGCAATAGGTGTTGTAGGATGGCTGCTAAACTTTCTTTTTGGATATATGCAGATAAAAAACTTCAATAAAAGTTATATTGATATGAGAAAAAAAGGAAGAGTTGTAATAGGAAGAAAACGTGGTTACCTTCAGGCTGGGACAATAATTTTATTAAATATAGACAATGAAGATACAATATTTGACTGTAAAATAATGCAGGGAATTTCAGTATTGGCGAAGGTGAAAACCTTTAAGGGTTTAGAAGGAAAGAACATAGGGGAAATTACAAAAGATCATCTGACTCAGTACAGAAAACTCACAAGAATAGCCATTTTAAATGCTATAGATAACTTCAATCAATTTAAAGAGGGGAGAAATGAAGAAAAGCAGATAAACATTTAAGAAAAAGTACAATTAAGTTTAAAAAAATTATTAATAAAAGTTTAAGGAGGATTTATTTATGCAGCAATTAGCACTATTTGCAGACAAGTTTATGGGATTATTCAGAGCAGGCGGAACAACCTTTGTGAGTTTTGTTACAGGCATTGTTCCTACCCTGATAGCACTTCTTCTGGTAATGAATGCACTTATCAAATTTATAGGTACTGACAGGATTGACAGGCTGGCACAAAAAGCAGAAGCTAATCCAGTAACAAGATATCTGTTATTGCCGGTAATCGGAACGTTTATTTTTGCAAATCCAATGACATTATCATTAGGAAAATTCCTGCCAGAAAGATATAAACCAAGCTATTATGCAGCAGCATCTTTCTCTTGTCACTCAATGAATGGTTTATTCCCTCACATAAATCCA